>JBJOQA010000065.1:0-4544 GCA_046050225.1 Bacteroidota bacterium
CCGCTACCTACACCGGCTAATAATTTATCATCCGGATCGCGAAATAATTTTTTGCGCACTCCGCCAATTTCGATGGTAGCGCTGCTAGGTACGGCAACCCACATAATTAAATAAGCTAAAACGCCGGTACCAAAAGCAAGAGAAACCACTACAAAAATGATACGAACAACAATTGGATCGATTCCGAAATAACGTGCGATACCGGAACATACACCACCTACTACTTTTTCATTTTCGCTACGGAATAAACGTTTTGGGCCGGTGAAGCTAAAGTTAGCGTTGCTATTACCGGTACTTTGTTGTTGACCAGCACCTGTATTTGGCTTTTCGTCTTCGATGTCAAAATCTTCCGGGCGACCAATACTGTTAATGATAGCATTAACATCGTCGTCGGTAATGCAGGTAGCGCCTTTTTTAATTCTTTCTTGAAATAATTCGGCGATACGACTTTCTATATCGTTGATGATTTCATCTTTCCCTTCTTCGTTAGCGAAGTGGCGAGAGAGCGAATCCGTATAACTTTTTAATAAGTCAAAAGCAGAAACTTCTATCGGTATTACTTGACCGTGAAAGTTGATATTTATAACTTGTTTCATGACTGTAGAAATTAAGTGTTTCGTTAGTTGGTGTTTCCTAAAAAAAAATCAAAATGGATGATTTCTTAATCGGTACTGTTGAAGTGTTGGGTGTTTTCGGGTTGACTTTCGCTGTGTTGCTGTTCGGCGATTGAAAGTGCTTGCACGGCGTTGGCCAATTCGTTCCAAGTGGCTTCCAGTTCTTTATAAAAAGCAGCGCCTTTTTCGGTGAGTGAAAAATATTTGCGCGGGGGGCCGCTATTACTTTCAATCCACCGGTAGGTGAGAAACTCTGCATTTTTTAACCGGGTCAACAAAGGGTACAAAGTACCTTCTAAGATGTTGAGGTTTGCCGCTTTCATTTTTTCGATGATGTCGGAAGGATAAGCTTCGCCTTGTTTGATCACCGAAAGGATGCAGAACTCAAGCACTCCTTTTCGCATTTGGCTGGCGGTGTTTTCGATATTCATGGCGTAATGTTTTTAAATTTAAAAGCTATTCTTTTCAATCAGGCTGTGTTTGAATTGGAGGACTGGGCTTCCGGAGCGCTTCATCCAATAACCATATCATCAGCTTGACAAGACAAAGCTAAGTACTTTTTCAGTACTATGCAACACATAATACCATTTATTTTTTAGTAGTTGGCGGTGTTATGGTATTCGTTTTAACACAAAAACCAATGCCAGACTGCATTTTATTGTTTTTTGGCTAATAAAAAATATTTTTTAGAAAGGGATGAGTGGCGATTTGATTGGGATGGATGGAGGGAAAAGGCGAAAATTAGGGACTAAAAATGGGGATTTTTGGGAGTTTGGGTGCTGTAGAATGGATCGAATTATTAAAAAACAGCCGGTTTTGTATTTAAAAAGAAATACTATCGAAACAAATTCAACTACGAAAACATCCAATACACTAACCAACTTGCACCATAAGCTAAAACGGTCATGTAAATTAATTGAATGGCGGGCCATTTCCAGCTGCGGGTTTCGCGCTTCACAACGGCGAGGGTGCTCATGCATTGCATGGCCAATACATAAAATACCATTAGGCTAAGGCCGGTGGCAAGGGAATAAACTTTAGAACCATCTTCACGAACCGCAGCATTCATTTTTTGACGTAACGGCGTACTGTGCTCGTCGGCGCCATCGCCCACACTGTATAAAGTACCCATAGTACCCACAAAAACTTCGCGGGCCGCAAAGGAGGTAATGAGTGCAATACCAATCTTCCAATCGTAACCTAGCGGACGAATAGCCGGTTCAATTTTTTTGCCCAATACACCTGCATAAGAATTTTCAAGCAAGGCGGTTTTTTCTTGTTTTTGCAATTCGGCAATGGAATCGGTGTTGTTTGTTTGGGCAGTTTGTTGAGCAAAATTTTTGCGGATATTATCTAACGTATCGCCCGGCCCAAAACTACTCAAGGCCCACAACAACAAACTAATAATCATGATAATTTTACCGGCATCTACCACAAAAATGCGGGCCTTTTCAATCATCGTGGTTAAGGCATTACCCCAGCGCGGACTGCGGTAAACCGGTAATTCTAAAATGAAATAACTTTTCTCTTGAATTTTTATAAACCAACGCATCACCGCCGCAACAAGCAATGCCATTACGGTTCCTAATAAATAAAGCGCCATCATTACCAAACCCTGTAAACTTAAAAAGCCAAAATAGAGTTTTGACGGAACCACCAAGCCAATCAATATTGTATACACCGGTAATCGGGCGCTGCAACTCATGAGTGGTGTTACCATGATGGTTAATAATCTTTCTTTTCTGTTTTCGATATTACGCGCACTCATAATGGCCGGTACCGCACAAGCAAACCCGCTAATCATGGGCATAATGCTCTTACCATTGAGGCCGGCCTTACGCATCAGTTTATCCGATAAAAAACTCATTCGGGCCATATAGCCTGTATCTTCCAGCAACGTAATAATGCCGAACAGAATCATAATTTGCGGTACAAAAATTAAAATACCACTAATGCCGGCAACTACACCGTTAATGAATAAGTCACTCCACCAAGCAGCCGGTAAAACTTCGGTAAGCCAGCCATTCATTTGACCAAAACCCCATTCAATAAAATCCATCGGGTAAGAGGCAATCCAAAATACACTTTGAAACAACAAGAATAACACCGCTAATAAAATAAGGTATCCCCATTTGCGATGCAGCAAAATATTATCTAATTGCTCAGTACGTAAGGCTTTTTTAAGGGGGTCGGCTTCAATAACCGACGATTGCATGATTTGTTTGATACGCCCGTACCGTTGCATTATTTCTTCCGCCTGTGTTTTAGTGGGATTGAAATCATTGGCCACTTCAATCGATTCAATTTTTGCTTGAAGCGTATCGTTTAATGCAAGGTTTTCGTGATTAATAAGATAATGAAGTGCTTTATACTCACTAATGCCCGGAAATAATGTTTCTACATCGGCAATCGCATTTTCGGCCAAGGCCTTGGTGTTTATGACCGACCTGGGTTTGGTAGACATATTTGCCGCGGCCTGTTCTATTAACTTTTTTAATTGTGGAATGCCCTTGTTTTTGCGCGGATTAATGGCTACCACCGGTACACCCAACTCGCGCTCTAAACCCCGAATATCAATTTGGGTGCCTTTTTTAGCTGCCAAATCCATCATCGACAAAGCAACGATAACCGGTATTTTTAAATCGATGATTTGAGAACAAAATAGGAGATTGCGTTTTAAGTTACTGGCGTCGGCCACTAAAACAATCATATCCGGCCTAATATCCGGATCGTCCATCAGCAAAACTTTATAAGATACCCATTCGTCGGCCCTTTTGGGATAAAGGCTATAGGTTCCGGGTAAATCAATGAGGTTTACCTGTAAATCGTTATTGATAGAACAAGTACCGGTTTTTTTATCAACCGTAACCCCGGGAAAATTACCTACCTGTTGATGTAGGCCCGTTAAAGCATTGAAGAGCGAGCTTTTGCCGCTATTCGGGTTACCTACCAATGCTATATTTAACTGATTTTCCAAGAAATCGAAATGTCGGCAAAAATAATCGCATTCTGCATGCAAAATCTTACGATTTGGGAAAGGATTACTAGCAATCGGGAAAAATTGCAGCTAAAATGAGATGAAATGCCCGATTCAGGGCATATTTACCAAGAAGCAAGTATTTTTGCATTTCAACCAACTATTTCAGATGCCATCAATTGGACCGATACAATTACCTGAATTTCCGTTATTACTTGCGCCGATGGAGGATGTAAGCGATCCGCCATTTAGAGCTGTTTGTAAAGACAACGGTGCAGATTTGATGTACAGCGAATTTATCAGCAGCGAGGGGTTGATTAGAGATGCGATGAAAAGCCGCAAGAAATTAGATTTTGAAGAAGAAGAGCGTCCGTTTGGTATTCAAATATTTGGTGGAGATGAAGAGGCCTTGGGAATGAGCGCGCGTATATGCGAAACCGTTAATCCTGATTTGGTGGATATCAACTTTGGTTGCCCGGTTAAAAAAGTAGCCATGAAAGGTGCCGGCGCGGGCGTGTTGAAAGATATTGATTTGATGATTCGATTAACCGAATCGGTAATAAAATCTACCAAACTACCCGTTACGGTTAAAACCAGATTGGGTTGGGACGAGCAGACTAAAAATATTGAAGAAGTTGCCGAGCGTTTGCAAGATATCGGCGTACAAGCCCTGAGCATTCATGGCCGAACCCGCGTGCAAATGTATAAAGGTGAAGCCGATTGGACTTTGATTGGAAAAGTGAAAAACAATCCGCGTATTACCATGCCCATTTTTGGTAATGGTGATATTGATTCGCCCGAAAAGGCAAAACTGTATAAAGAGCGTTATGGTGTGGATGGTATCATGATTGGCCGAGCAGCCATTGGTTATCCTTGGATATTTAACGAGATCAAACATTATATGGCAACCGGTACGCATTTGGCACCACCCACCATCGAACAACGCGTAGCGG
>JBJOQA010000066.1:0-2893 GCA_046050225.1 Bacteroidota bacterium
CCAATATTTTTGTTTCGTTTCCTTTAACCCCCATCTCAATTGGGTGCTCGTTAAATAAAGGATTATTCATTTGAACGATTGCATGCTTAATACCAGAATCAGCAGCCGTTAGATAGGTATAGGCCGCTAAATTAAAAGTTGGTGAGGCATTCCGTTGCGTTAGATCCCCCCACGCGCCAATAGATCGTTTATATCCATCCGTAAAGCCTAAATTGGGGTTGTGGCAAGTTGCACAAGCGCGTGAATTATTGATAGATAAACGACGGTCAAAAAATAAGCGATGCCCTAGTTGTAGCATGGCGCTATCTGATTGGTGATTCTTTTTTGAATTTTCACTTTGAATTCCCTTATTCCCAAACTGCCAAATTCCTCCCGCGAGGGTGGTAAACAACGCCAAAATCGCTAAACCGAATATCCATTTTTTTTGCATGTATTGTAAAATTATGCAAAATGGGCAGGAAGTAGAATAAACGAATTTGATTGAAACAAATGGGGAGGTAAACATCCTCATTCGATAAGAAAGAGAGGCTTACTTTTTGGGGTTTAGAGTAAAACAACTTTTATTGAATTCGGCAATTCAACAAAACCTATGGGCTTCATGTAAAAAAGGGGCAAGACAACTAATTTAAACGTTGTTTTGCCCCTTCAAGTATTTATAATTCAATCGCTAAATTAAACTACTATCCAACTAATTGACCCACCTGTTGATTCACTAAATCACGCACTGTAGCTGCAATTGCATTGGCATCTAATCCAATTTCTTCATATAATTGTTTAGGCGTTCCATGTTCTACCAAACGATCGGGAATACCCATTATTTTAACATCGGCTTTGTACCCATGTTCGTTCATGAATTCTAAAATAGCAGATCCAAATCCACCCACTATCGTTCCGTCTTCAATGGTTACAATTTTATTGAATTTCGCAAATACCTCATGTAATAATGCTTCATCTAAAGGTTTAGCAAAACGCATATCATAGTGTGCAGGATTAATCCCTTCTGACTTTAATGTTCGAATTGCAGCAGCCGCAAAATTACCGGGATGACCAAACGATAGGATGGCAACCTGCTCCCCATCTTTCAATTTACGGCCCTTGCCTATTTCAATAGCTTCAAATGCTGTTTTCCAATCCGGCATCATTCCTTCTCCACGTGGGTAGCGAATTACAAAAGGATAGCCGTTTGAATCTAATTGAGCAGTGTACATCAAATTGCGCAATTCTTTTTCGTTCATTGGCGCACTAATCACCATATTGGGGATGCAACGCATATAAGCAATATCGTAACATCCATGATGTGTTGGACCATCTTCCCCTACCAAACCTGCTCTATCCAAACAAAATACAACCGGTAATTTTTGAATAGCTACATCATGTACTACCATATCAAAAGCCCGCTGCATAAAAGAGGAGTAAATATTACAAAACACCCGCATCCCTTGCGTAGCCAATCCGGCACTCACCGTAACCGCGTGTTGCTCACATATGCCTACATCAAAAGCGCGATGCGGCATTTTTTCCATCATAAATTTCATGGATGAGCCACTTGGCATCGCCGGCGTAATACCCATGATTTTATCATTCTGCTCAGCCAACTCAATTAAAGTGTGACCAAATACATCTTGATATTTAGGCGGTTGCGGAATATCAAATGTTTTCTTATGAATTTCACCGGTTACTTTATCAAACAATCCCGGTGCATGCCATTTGGTTTGATCCTTTTCGGCCAACTCATAGCCCTTACCCTTAACAGTAACAATATGCAAAATTTTGGGGCCGGGAATATTGCGTAAATCTTCAAGCGTGTCTACCAATTTGGTAATATTGTGCCCGTCAATTGGACCAAAATAGCGAAGTTTTAAGGCCTCAAATAGGTTAGAACGTGTGTTCACCATTCCTTTAACGCCTTCGGTTAAGCGATGCGCCATTGAACGACTAAACTCTTTACCAACCGGCAACTTGCCAAGTATATTCCAAACATCTTCTTTCAACTTATTATAGGTAGGAGATGTAGAAATATCGGTTAAATATTCTTTTAAAGCACCAACATTGGGGTCGATGCTCATGCAATTATCATTCAAAATAATCAACACATCACTATCTGCTACACCGGCATGATTCATGGCTTCAAAAGCCAACCCTGCCGTAAGCGCTCCATCCCCAATCACAGCAATTGATTTTCTATCTGTTTCTCCCTTATACTTTGCTGCCATCGCCATGCCCAAAGCAGCACTGATGGAGGTAGAGGAATGGCCTACACCAAATGTATCATACTCACTTTCACTTCTTTTAGGAAAACCACTTAGGCCTTTATATTTTCGATTTGTTGCAAAATTATCTCTGCGACCGGTAAGGATTTTATGGCCATATGCCTGATGCCCCACATCCCAAACTAATTGGTCGTAGGGTGTATTATAAACATAATGTAAGGCCACAGATAATTCAACCACCCCCAAACTAGCGGCAAAATGCCCCCCATGCACACTCACTACGTCAATAATATACTGACGCAATTCGTCGCAAACTTGGTGCATTTTTTCTTTGCCCAGTTTTTTTAAATCGGCCGGACTATTTATTTCCGACAATAACTTTCCGGGTTTTATTTCCATAATACTCCAATTGATAGGTAAAGGTAGTTTATTTTGCAGTTAGAAACAGTACAAACAGCCAATCGTGAAAAAGGTTTAACAAGCAAGCAACGAAGTACTAAATTCTGGTGTCTGCTCACTGTGATGGGCAAATCTGCCTAATTTTACCTCAAATTGCTAAGAACAATACATTTTATGACAGCATCTTACTCCAAACTGTTTTTACTGCTTACAACCATCAGTTTTATGTTGGCAGCATGCAATACCGTTTGCAGTACCAAAAAAGTGGGTTGTCCGGGATTTTC
>JBJOQA010000067.1:0-7036 GCA_046050225.1 Bacteroidota bacterium
GGCGACATCAAATAGTTCGGTTTCCCTTGACTATTATAAGTACCCATATAAGAAATCACTGCAGCAGTCGGGCGTTGTCCCATTCCAAAATTTGCACCGCTAGGTCGTCCTCCTAATATAACATCCGGCAATACATTTCCGCTGTAACCGTTGGGACCTCCCAAAACGCAAGACAAGTTATTATTTACGATTTGAACGGTTGCATTTCTTATTACTCCTAAATAACGAGGATCAACCACTACTTGTTGGTAGTAAGCAGGTAAATGAACAATACTCGCAATTTTGCCGGAGGCATTGGTTAAACCTTTAAACAATACAATTCCACCGGATTCTGCAGGTTTATTTAATATTCGAACGGGTATATTCGGTATTGGTGTATTGTCGGGGGCAAGAATGGTAATATCTAAACTAACATCGCGTGACGTAGCATAGTTAAATCCATCCGGTGCATTTATAGCCATTAATGCATCCACATCCGGATTTCCTGTTGGAGCGTTGGGATCCGGCGTTACCGTAGTTACATCCCCTTTTTTACAGGAGGAAAACATGACGAATGTACTGATTCCAATCAGAAGCATTCTAGATAGGGCTTTTTTCATTTTACTTTTTGATTTTTGGGCTTTCTTGATGGCTTAATCTTAAACAGATCGATTTTATTAAAAAATGGATCGTTAATTATTGGTTAAACGAATGCCCTTATTTTATATTATTACTAACTTTTTTCAATGAGATTTGAATGCAACATTCAAAATTTCAGTCCACTTATTTTTATGCTAAAAAATAAAGAGCTGTAAGATTAGGATAGAAATTCTTATGCTTAAAAAAATAATCATAGCGCAGCAAAACGCTTACCCACACTGCATTTCAGCATATCTGAATTCCGCCTTCAAAATTCCACAATCCGGAAAATTATCTATGTAGGAAAATGATTGTAAATTCGGGAATCGTTTTTTTTCAAAAAGTAGTAATGTCACTACAGCAACTTAGAACAAAGAAAAAAACTACTACAACTCAATAATTTCAAACTATGTATAAAAATTTAAACCTTATTCTGTTTTTCTTTTTATTTAAGATATCTGCCCAAGCTCAAAATAGTGATCAACTAAACAGTATAGCATTTGAAAAAGCCATTCACCAAGTAGATAGTGCACAAATATTAGATGTACGCACGGCCAAGGAATATAATTCAGGATTTATTGCAGGATCACTACAGGCAGATTGGAATAGCAAGCAAGAATTTTTTAGAAGAATTAGTTTTTTAGATAGTACTAAACCCGTTTTCATCTATTGTTTAGCGGGAGGCCGTAGTGCGGCAGCAGCAAAATATCTCCGTAAAAATGGTTTTAGAAAAGTAATAGAATTAGCTGGCGGAATTGTAGATTGGAGGACCCAAGGATTGCCCTTAATAGCGAATGAGGTTGCTATTCAATTTCCACCGGATTCTCTGGAGGCCATCATCCAAACCGGCGAACCTGTATTATTAGACTTTGGCGCTAGTTGGTGCCCACCCTGCAGAAAAATGGAACCTACACTTAATAAGGTAATGGCAGCCAAAAAAGGAGCTGTTAGACTGGTAAAAATAGATGGCGGTAAAGATCAATTGATATTAGCAGAATATAATGTTAGTAGTTTGCCGGTATTAATTTATTTTAAGAATAAGCAATTGATCTGGCGAAAAGATGGCATCGCCGATGAAGCAGAATTACAAGAGAAGCTTCAATAAATTTAAGGAAATAGTTATTGTAAAAATTAGAAAGGGTGCATGATAAATGCACCCTTTCTAATTTTTACAATTCAAGTATTAATTTTTTCCGCCAAATATTTTCTTCAATAATCCGGTTACTTGCGCAGCAGGATCTTTTCTAATTTTTTGTTCTTCTAAACTAATTTGATGAAACAAACCGGCTAAAGCTTTTTCGGTTACATAACCGGTAAGATCAGTATTTACTTTTTTGAGCGAGAATTTATTATAGGTTGAAAATACATCACTCCAATACTTGGTAGCATTCACTTTTGCCAAAGATTGCTCAATTACGGGGCGAAACTTTTGGGTTAATTCAGCCGTTGTTGATTTCTTTAAATATTCTGTGGCCGCAAAATCACCACCACGCAAAATTTGCCAAGCATCACTAATATTCATTTTGGTAATGGCATCAAAGAAAATATTGCCGATGCCTCCTGCAGCATCTTCTGCAGCCCTGTTCATAGAAACGATTGTTTGGTCTACCAAATTCCCCATTCCTAAACTCCTTAATTTACTTTCAACTTTTTGCGCTTCTTCGGGCATTAAAATTTTGATAGCTGCATCCCCTAAAAAGCCATCTAATTTCGACAATTTTAATGCACTGTTTTTAGTACCTAATTGTAATGCTTCTTTAAGTCCGCTAATAACATCCGTTTCACCGGTTGCTGTAGTAGCGTTAGTATTACTTGAATTACCTGTACTGGAAGCTTGATTTACTTGTTGAATAACAGAACCGGCCGTAACAGCAGCCGAATCCTTCTTTTGCGGTAAGGTATCTTTTATGATTGGAAGTATAACGGTTTTGGCCTTACTAATAACTGCAGCAGCTTTCGTTTTTTTCTTTTTAACCGGGGTAACAGTTTTTTGAGCAAATAGTGTGCAACCAACACAAACTAGGGTAATAAAAAGTACTAATCGTTTCATATTTTTTCTAATTGATTAGACAAAAATAATACCGATTCATCTGTTGCCACACATAATCTTTTGCATGTGGCAAACATTAACAGTTTTGAATGAATAAAATTTAAGTTAGTAATAGTACTAATGGTTGTTTACCGATGTATGCAAACGGAAAGTATAAACAAATTTTGTATGCTCATTGTACTTGTACGCATAAGATAATTGGATTTAGAAGGGAAACACCACACAAGTATAAAGCGCAATAAAAATATTTTATCTTCTACTGATGGGCATTGTTTGGCGAATACTCCATTTTATTGTTTTAATAGAAGGCGTTGAATAATGGCTATGACTGCTACAAAAATGTACTCTATTGAAACTTTGAGAGGTTACATATTGAACCAAAGGCGGCATTACTCTTGTTTGCGGAGCAGTTGATGTAGATAGTGTTGACATATTGCAGGGATTAAAATGAGTGAGAAATACTTATAATTAATTAGAAAGGGAAACAATTATTTTTTGATGAATTTGTTGGCAGTTGCTTCTTTACCATCAATTACGCGAATGATATAGATGCCGGCTTTTAATTGACTTACTGAAAGATTAGTGGTTGTTTGTGTTAAAACTGAAGTAAAAACACAGTTACCGGTTACATCAAATATTTTAACTGTTTGCGGCGTAGTTGCATTTGCATTTTTGCTATCAACAGTAAGTTGATTGATTACCGGATTAGGATAAATTTTTACAACATTTTTTGGCGTAACTACTGCAGGTGTATCAACTACCGGAACTACAGTTGGGATTGTGCTTCCTTGAACTAAGTTGCTATCACAACCAAAGGCTGTTAAGAAACCATTTCTTGCACCGTTTTGCGCGAAGAAAGCACGCATTTTTTGTTTTTGTCCTTTTGTAAACATGTTCATACAAGCGTCATCAGTGAAATCCATAAAATTCATGAACATATCACCATTTGCAGTTTCAGAACAAGTAGTTACGCGAGGAAAAGAAGGACAACCAAAATTGTAAGATTTTTGACGAGGTGTATCATCGATACCATCATCACCGCAATCTGTATCACCCCATAAGTGCTTTAAACCCATCCAGTGACCAACTTCGTGTGTTGCGGTACGTCCTTTATTGAAAGGCGCTCTTAAAGTACCGGTTGTTCCAAAAACATCAAAACCAATCACCACGCCATCTAATTCAACAGCGCTACCTGGAGAGGTTGCATAACCCAAAGTGCGAACATTCATTGGACATACCCAGATATTCAAATATTTTTTTGTATTCCATGCGGTACTACCACCTCTGCTAGCAATTTTCATCGCATCATCCGCATTGAATTGTGATACAGTGGTATATTTTCTGATAATTCCGGTTGTACGTGCATTTTGTGGATCAACTTGTGCTAAGCAAAATTTGATACGCATATCGGCAGCGTCGTTTTTAAATGCACCCGGACGATTTGACTTATCTGCATTTAAGTTAGCGAAGTCATTATTTAAAGCTTCTAATTGAGATTTGATTTGAGCATCAGAGATATTTTGTGATGCATTGTTGTATAAAACATGGATAACAACCGGAATAGTGATTAATTCATTTGCCGTTGTATCACGTAACACCCCTGTTTTTTGTGCTTGAAGAATTGCATTTACATTATTTTCAGCTTGTTGAATGCTAGCCCAAGCGGTTGGATTAGCTTGTGCCATAGCACGTGAATATTCAGAACTTCCGCAAGCATGTTGTGCGATAGCAGAAATTTGAATGAAAGTGAAAGCTAAAAGTGTAAAAAGTGTTTTCATGAGATTAGGGGGTTAATTGTTTTCCTTCTGGCATGAACAAAACAGTATTGATGCCAAACAGTGAAACCCTTTACTGTAGCGGGTTTCAGAACAATCACCCCTAACCGAAAATTCCATTTTATGGAATCAATTCCCCAAAAAAGAGCTTTTTTGGAAAATTCCAGCAGTTTTAAGGCAATAGAATGACAGCGCATTTTCATATCGAAAGGAATAAAAATCAGTCAATGCGGTGTTCAAAAGGATGGATCGGCAGAAATTCAAATAGGATTGGACAAATAGTGCAGATAGCCTGTTAAAGCTAAATAATACGTTGATTTTTTTGGGGGAAATTGGATGGCGTTAGCCGGAACTCCGATAAAAAGGTACGGTATAACCAAGGGATTAATTGAGAGATATCCGTTTCAGAGTACACAAGTTTACGATTTACTGGCAGTATTTCCAAACATTTTTACCTATTTTTCACAAAATAAAATCGCTTAAAAACGAATACAGTCCTATTTTCGCAGTTAGAAATTGATAATCAATGACAAAGCATTTAGCCTTTTTTTTGCTTGTAGGAATTTTTTCTTGCACCGATAGTCCGAAACCCACTCCAATTGATGAAAACATCACCCCTTCTGCCCCATCCGGCATCGCCGCTCCTGCCAATATAACTTGGAATGTATTAGCTACCTATCCGCATGATAAGGGCGCCTATACCCAAGGTTTAGAATGGCATAATGGTAAACTATACGAGAGCACCGGCGACTATACCAATTCGAGCCTTAGAATTACCGATTGCAAAACCGGAAAGGTGGAACAAACGCATGTTATGGGTTCCAAAGAAATTTTTGGAGAAGGTATCACCATTTTCAAGAATAAAATATACCAACTTACCTGGCAAAACAATGTCGTATACGAGTATGATGTTCAAAATATTCAGCAGCCGGTAAAAACCCACACCTGGTCTTTAGAGGGCTGGGGTATTTCACATTACAAAGATGAATTGGTTATTTCGGATGGCAGTGCTAACCTTTATTTTGTAAACCCAACTAATTTTAAAATAAACAGTACACGCCAAGTTGTTGACAATATCGGACCGGTTACTAGTCTCAACGAATTAGAAGTAATTGGCGATTATGTGTATGCTAATGTATATCTGCAGGATTATATTGTAAAAATCGACTTATCGAATGGACATGTGGTAGGAAAAATCAGCTTATCCGGATTAATCAAACAATATGCACCGGCATATACAGCTGCTGAAGGCGAGGTTTTAAATGGAATTGCCTATGATAGTACGACCAAAAAAGTATTTTTTACCGGTAAGCATTGGCCGCTTATGTTTGAAGCTAATTTACCGCAGTAGCCGTATTTTATAAACCAACCGCGTTTGCAATACCAATTCCATAATGTTGCATCCAATAATAAGCGAGCAAGGCTGAAGAAGCGGCAAACAATCCAAACGCCCACCACATCCAAGCGTAACTAGGCTGTATCTCTTCTTGTTGGAGCACTTCTGTCATAACCAAATTAGTGGTTAGTTTATCTCCAACCAACATTGGATGTTCTTTATCTTTTTTAACTACCCGAATAGCCGGCATTGGTGGAACTAGCGACTTGCTTAATGGTACTCCGGCAAATTGAATCCCTTCGGAGGAAGAGCCATAAAATACGCCTAAACCTTCTATTTCGGCCTCTCCTGTTTCTTGAATTTGACTTAGCAATAGTTGCGTAATGGCAGAAAATTCATTGTACACCAGAGGTTCTTCTTTTGATTCAGGAATAAAAGAAATCAAGTAATTGGGTGCTAAAATTTGGGCATTATTGAAATCTGACTGAGCCGCCTGCACCTGCAAAACGAGTTCACCTAAACCGGGTAAACAGCATTGTTTCTTTTGAAAAAATGCAGATGCGATTAAACTATACATGTATACGACTGTGTTTTTACGAAGTTGAGGCAAATATCAGTAAGCTGAACTAATATTCAAAACCTAGATATTCACAATAATAATCATAAACTCATTTAGAAGCGAACAATAACCCCTCCCAGTACGTGAAGGCCATAAACTTCATATTGATTCCAACGTTGATATTTATTATTGAACACATTGTTTAAATCAAGCCAAGCGCTAAATCGGTTATTAATTCTATACTCCAGCCCGGCGCTTAAGTCAATACCTCCGGCCAGATTTTTATCTTGATTATTTTTTAACAATACCGGACTTCCGGCAAACATTTTAAAATCACTTTTAAGCAAAAGTTGCTTAAATGCCCACCAACGCATAGATGCGGTTATTTCCATTGGAATGGTTCCCCATGCACGTTCATTAATTTTTAAGCCATTGTAAATATTTAGGGTTGCGCCTGCATTAACGGTAAATTTATCTTGGCTTATAAAGCTCGCATCTGCATGTAATCGGAGATTATTTATTTTGGTTTCATTAACCACCAAAAAAGTTTTTCCATCACTGCTGCTGGTATCGTTAATGAATAAAGGCAAATTGGTATAAGAAACAAAACCAGCTTTTGCATTAAAATTAAAGTGCTTACCAACTGTTGATTTAATACCTGCAAAAATCTCCACCTCATGGGTATTGATTTGAAAATT
>JBJOQA010000068.1:0-2934 GCA_046050225.1 Bacteroidota bacterium
TACCTGTTAGTTATTTGCACCTGCGGCGATGGCGAAATTGGTAGACGCACTACTTTGAGGTGGTAGCGCCCGAAAGGGTGTGGGAGTTCGAATCTCCTTTGCCGCACAAAAAAACCTTTCCAATCGGAAAGGTTTTTTATTGGAATCCACTCACTTTAACCACTTGTAAATCCCAATGAAGCTTAAACCAAAAACAAATTCAATTATTTATACATTTTTAATGTTTTTCTTGCTAATTGCCCCCAAGCCTTAATGTCCGCTTCCGTCCAATTGCCATTGCTGGAAGCGCTCTTATTCAACACCGAACAAGTTTCATCTTTGTCAGACACCGACCATGCCGCCCAACTTAAGTGATTTTCGTTCATCCAATTCACATACTCAAACCAAGCTGTTTCGTTTAAGGGTCCATCGCCTGAAGACTCCATCCCCGCGCATTCGGAAACAAAAATGGGTAAACCCGTTTTGATCGCCGCATCGGTTCTATCACGCAACCATTTTTCGTGCGTACCTGCATAAAAGTGCATCGTGTACATTAGATTGTTATAGCCAACAATTGGATCGGCGGCCGGTAAATTCACATCTTGATCCCAAGTAGGACAACCCACTAAAATAATATTATCCGGATCGATTGCACGAATCACTTTTATAATTTCAAGAGCATAAGCCTTTACTTCGGGCCATGTTTCTTTATCGGGCTCATTAAACAGTTCATAAATTACGTGTGGATTTTTACCATACTTTTTAGCCATAAAGTTGAAAAAAACTTTAGCGGCCTCTAAGTTTATATTGTGGCTATGCCAATCAATAATTACGTAAACATCTTCCTTAATTGCAGCATCCACCGCGTTAATAATACACTGGGTGTTGCCTGCAGAATCTTGAAAAAATCCCCGTTCTAATTCGATACCAATTGAAGCGCGAATAACCGTACTATGCCAATCTTTTACCAAAGTGTGCACCGTACCGGCCGTATAAAAGCGCGGATGAAAATTACTCCAGCCAAAACTCATTCCGTGCAAGGCAATGATGTTTCCTGATTGGTCTGTTAAGTGGGTACCTTTAACTTGTAACTGCCCGTATTGTTTTACAATTTGCGCTTGTGGTTGAAAACCGACAAGAATCAGCAGCAATACAATTGCAAACTTCCTTTTCATTTCTTTTTATTTTGATTTCTTTAATAAACTTAGCGGAGACAATTCTAGCAATAACACATCATGCGCACCAATTAAAGCTTTGATTGGTTTGCGTGTATCCCCTTTTTGTTTAGGTAACCATGCATCTTGCCAAGCATAAACTTGCGTAGCAAAATCAATTGAATTTTGGGTGAGCGTGTCTGTAAAGTTTTTCCAATCCTGTGTAAGCGTAAATGGTTTTAGTGAACGGTTGAAGAAACAATAAGCCCATTTACCATTTTGAAGCGGTTTCACCCAAATATCTACACTATCGATTTTTTGCAACAAAAACGCCGGACTACCCAAGCTATCTTGATTGATACCAATCACCATTTTGTTGGTCAAGATATTTTTGGTGGCGGCCGACATTTTTCGAATATCATTTCCGGCCATTAGGGGCGAACATTGTAAAGCCCACAAAGTGAAATGTGAACGATCTTCTGCTTCAGTCATTCCATTTCCTACTTCTAGCATATCCAAATCATTCCAATGTCCAGGGCCGGCATATGAACGAATATCAGGGTGCATATCCAAGATATGCGTAACGCCCCAACTCTTCCAGGTACCATGATCTTTAATACAATCAAAGCAATTATAGATATCGCCTGAAACACGCCATAAATGTCCCATTGGTGCAGCCCATTTCCAAGGAGAAAAAGTACCCCATTCACATAAACTAAACACCATTGGTCTTCCCGCTGCGCGGATGGCTTTACTCATGGTTTGATAAGCTTCCTGCGCTTGAATCCCATCGGTATAACACCAATCATATTTAAGATAGTCTACTTCTAATGCAGCATAAAAACGTGCATCTTGATATTCATACCCTCTTGTACCCGGATAGCCGCCACAGGTTTGCGTTCCCGCACAGTTGTAAATACCAAACTTGAGCCCTTTACTGTGTACGTATTGTATTAATTTTTTAAGTCCCCCCGGAAATTTCACCGGATCGGGCACCAAATCGCCGGTTACGGCATCGCGCTCATGTGTCATCCAACCATCGTCAATTACAATGTACTGATACCCGGCATCGCGCATACCACTACTCACCATACTATCCGCTACTTGACGAACCAAATTTTCGTCGATATTAGTAGCAAACGTATTCCAACTATTCCAACCCAGTGGAGGCGTAAGTGCTAACCCATCAAACTTTTGTGCCATGCCTTTCATTGAAAGAACAAGCAAACACAAGATGAAGAACTTTTTCATAACCATTCATTTATTTCCAATGCATCAACTTCTTTATTGCAGCAGTAAGCAAATTTGCTATTTCGCGATGCTCCTCCAAGCTAGGATGATAATCGCAGCCTGCATTGTAACTTTTTTCAAAAATATAAATACCAATATGCTGTTCCCCGTTCAACCTAGCTTGCTGTTGCACGGCCTTTAAACTCACGCGTAAAAATTGACGCAGGTTTGCATCTGCCATTGGACTAGATAATAATAAGAAAGTGGCATTCGGATAATGTTGGCGCAATTGATTGATAAAATCCAAGTAATGATTTACAAATGCCGCACTATCTTGAACACCATCGTTTTGGCCCAAACAAACTGTTACAATGTCCGGTTGATACTTGCTAAAATTCCAAGCAATGGAATCGCCACGCAAATCAACTTTATCAAAAACTTGCGGCATTAAAATAGGTAGGTTACAACAACTATGCATTAAGCCAATACCCGACACGGCCGACAATACCCATTGCGCATTCAACGCCCTTGCCGTTAGGGGGCCATAACCCATCAAAGCATTATGTTGATC
>JBJOQA010000069.1:0-2914 GCA_046050225.1 Bacteroidota bacterium
TACATTTGAAACTCAACTAACGCTCGCTCGCCATGAATCATTTTCGCATCAAACTTTCGCTATTTTTAAACTACTTTGTTTTTGCCATCTTGCTTAATAGTGTTGGAACGGTAATCCTCCAAGTTCAACACAATTTTGATGTGTCAAAAGGTTCGGCAAGTGTGCTGGAAGCATTCAAAGATTTAAGTATCGCTATCACCTCTTTTTTAATTGCATCATCGGTTAGAAGAATAGGATATAAAAATTCGATGTTAGTGGCATTGGGTTTAATTGCTGCAGTTTGTATGGTGATACCGAGTGTAAATACTTTTTGGATGACAAAGCTTTTGTTCGCTGCTGCAGGAATCGGTTTCGCACTTGTAAAAGTTTCGGTATTTGCCACCATCGCCCTTGTTACAAAAGATAAAAAAGAGCATCTCAGTTTAATGAGTTTCTTAGAATCTTTTTTTATGATTGGCATTTTGGGCGGCTATTTTTTATTTGCGCATTTTGTGGATAATGATAATTTAAAATCTACAGCCTGGTTTAACGCTTATTATGTTCCCGGCGCCTTAGCGTTTATTGCATTTGTTTTATTGTTTACTACTAAAGTTGACGAAACAGTAGTGCACGATGAGCCACGCAAACTTTCTGCAACCGATGAATTTATTGGCATGATTTCACTCATCGCATTACCCTTAGTACTGGTGTTTATTTTTAGCGCATTTTTGTATGTGTTGGTAGAGCAAAGTATCATGAGTTGGCTGCCAACCTTTAATAATGATGTACTTAAATTATCTACAAGTCTAAGTATCCAAATGGCCAGTATCTTATCTGCTTCCATCGCCTTGGGCAGATTTCTTGCCGGGTTGGCGATGCGAAAAGTAGATTGGATTTACGTGCTCGTTACTTGTTTGCTAATGGCTGCGGTATTAGTATTGCTTACTGTTCCATTAGCAAGTACAATACATGTAACAGCCATTACATCATTGAACGAAGTACCACTTGTAGCATTTCTATTTCCGCTAATAGGGTTATTCTTAGCGCCGGTTTATCCTGCAATCAATTCGGTAATATTAAGTAATTTGCCCAAACGGCAGCATGCACCAATGTCGGGTTTAATTGTTGTTTTCTCCGCCCTTGGCGGAACAACAGGGTCTATTATTACCGGCCATATTTTTGACGCTTGGGGTGGCCAAGCAGCTTTTTATTTTTCATTGGCACCCGTTACCATATTAATCGGGCTTTTGTTTTTGCTCAAACGTCTTGAGCAAAAAGCTATTGCAAACGCCGCCTAGTGCAAATATTATTTTGTTATCGATTATACTTAACCAATGGAAATATTTGAATGTCAACCTTTGTTTAATGCCGTGCAATTAGGCCATGTATTTGTTGATAGTAAAACATTTGTTGATTGTACGCCATTGCTGCCTCTTTCTCAAATTTTGGAACGGTATAAAGAAGTAGCTGAAACACCGGAATTTAATTTAAAGCAATTCGTACTGCAAAACTTTGAATTGCCGGTACCGCCTCAGGCTGCAACTGTTATTACAAAACAAAAAGATGCTGAAGCGCATATTCGTGCACTTTGGTCGGCTTTAACCAGACTGCCCGATCAACAAACAAATTCCTCCTTAATTCCATTACCAGGCGCATACGTTGTTCCCGGAGGCCGATTTGGCGAAGTGTATTATTGGGATAGTTATTTTACCATGTTGGGTTTACAAGCTTGCGGCCATATTGATTTAATGGAGAGTATGGTAGATAATTTTACCCATCTCATCTTGCAAGTGGGCTTTATACCTAATGGCAATAGAACCTACTATTTAGGCCGCTCGCAACCGCCGTATTATGCATTGATGGTGCAATTGTTGGCCGGCATCAAGGGCGAACAGGTTCTTGAAAAATATTTGCCTGCACTTTTAGCCGAATATGAATTTTGGATGAAAGGCGTTGCAGAATTGCAACAAGCAGGTGATGCAAAATGGCATGTGGCAATGATGCCAGATGGTAGCGTTCTGAATAGATATTGCGATTTATTTGAAACACCGCGTCCAGAATCGTATCGCGAAGACATTGAGTTAGCCCATCAATCGTTTCAAACAAAGGAGCGTTTATATAAAAATTTGCGCGCCGGCGCCGAATCGGGCTGGGATTTTAGCAGCAGATGGTTTGCGGCCGGAGGCGGTTTTGAAACAATTGAAACAGCTGAGGTGGTTCCGGTAGATTTAAATTGTTTGATTTGGCATTTGGAAATAACTATCGCACGTGCCTATCGTGTAACTAATGATGTTAGTAACTGCGAAAATTATACCGGATTGGCAATGAAACGTGCACTAGCTATCAGTAAGTACTGTTGGAATGAAGTGGAAACATATTTTACTGATGTAAATTGCAATAATGCCTCCCAAAGAGATGCAATAACGCTAGCTGGGGTGATGCCTTTGTTTTCCGGTATTGCTACAACCATTCAAGCTGCAGCGGTTGCAGCTAAATTAGAAGCTTCGTTTTTACACGCGGGAGGATTAATTACCACCCTTAATTTTACCAATCAGCAATGGGATGCGCCCAATGGTTGGGCTCCCTTACAATGGATTGCCGTTTCGGGATTAAAAAATTATGGGTATAAAGAATTGGCTGACCGAATTGCCACGCGTTGGATGAGGTTGAATGAAGAAGTGTTTGCCCGTACCGGAAAATTCATGGAGAAATATAATGTGGTGGATACTGCATTGGAAGCCGGTGGTGGCGAGTATGAAGGTCAGGATGGTTTTGGTTGGACAAACGGCGTGTATATGGCCATGAAAGTTCAACACGCAAATAGTTAAAGCACACGATAATTTAAAACACAAAGAGAACTCGCATAAGGTTCTCTTTTTTTATTTTCCACCACAAACCTTTGCAGTTGTTGCCATTCGGGCAATAGTTTATATTT
>JBJOQA010000070.1:0-12568 GCA_046050225.1 Bacteroidota bacterium
AAGTTTATAATGCTTGTTTGCATTTACACAAATATGCAGTGAGCATTTTAAAACCGGGCATCAGTATTATTGATTATACCGAAAAAGTAGGCGATGAAGCTACGGTGGTTTTTCAAAAAATCGGATTGATTAGCAAGGCAGATGTAAAAAATGAAGACAAAGACAATCGCGCCTATCGTAAATATTTATATCACGGCATTTCGCATCATTTAGGTTTGGATGTACATGATGTAGGAACACGTACCGCTCCTATTCAGGCGGGCATGGTATTTACGGTTGAACCGGGTATTTATATTGAGGAAGAACAAATGGGCATTAGAATTGAAAATAATTTTTGGATTACCAAAAACGGCAATATCGACTTGATGAAAAACATACCGATTACCGTGGAGGAAATTGAAAAATTGATGAAAAAGTAATTGAACAAAACAGCAATTTCTTGCATAGATGCGATGAAGCCAATATCTTGTGTTGATTTTACAACTTTATAATTAAATATACCGGCGAAGAAACAACCATTATCACTCATGAAACAAATACCCAACCTGTTCACTTTGATGAACCTTTTATTTGGTTGTGCAGCCATTGTTTTGGCATTACAAACGGATACCATTGTTATTTACGCAAATGATGATTTAACCAGTAGTTTTAATATACCTGAAAAAATAGCACTTGCTGCCCTCTTTTTGTATGCGGCTGCTTTGGTAGATTTTTTAGATGGATTTTTGGCTCGTTTACTGAAACAAGGCTCAGAAATGGGCAAACAACTCGACTCTTTAAGCGATGTGATTAGCTTTGGTGTTGCACCGGGTGTATTATTTTTTCAATTATTGCGTATGAGTTATATGCGCGAAGAAAACGGGTTGGATGTTTCGATATTTTTGTTATTCCCGGCCTTTATTTTTAGTGCAGCAGCAGCCTATCGGTTGGCAAAATTCAATTTAGATAATACGCAACAGTATGGCTTCAAGGGCGTTCCAACACCGGCGGCCGGTTTGTTGGTAGCTTCTCTTCCACTCATGTTACATTATAGTACCGGTATTCCGGCAGTAAATGAATGGGTTATCAATAAATATGTACTTTATGGATTAATAGTGGTATTGAGCTGGTTGATGGTAAGTAATCTGCCATTAATGGCTTTAAAATTTAAAGATTATAGTTTTGGCAATAATAAATCAAAATTTCTGCTAGCAGCATTGGCAATTGTTAGTGCAATTTTCTTGCATTGGTTAGCCGTTCCAATTGTGTTCATTGCTTACATTATTCTATCTTTGGCCACCAAAACAAACAACGCATGAACTTTACCGCACAAATAAAAGTAATGCCATTAAAAGAATTGCTTGACCCGCAAGGAAAAGCAGTAATGGGCAGTTTAGATCATTTAGGTTTATCAGCCATTCAAGACGTACGCATCGGCAAACATATTACCCTGCAAATTGAAGCAACTGATGAAGCAGCAGCTACTGCCATTGCCACCGAAGCAGCCAAAAAATTATTGGCAAATCCGGTAATGGAGCAATTTGAGATTTCGGTTGCTTAAACTGTAGGAGCCTCTTTCAGATTTTAGTATCTGCCATTAATTCAACATCATGTTATACATTGTACCAACACCTATTGGCAATTTGGCCGACTTTACTTTTCGTGCCGTTGAAGTGTTGCGTGCCGTTGATTTGATTTTGGCCGAAGATACTCGCACCTCCTCCGTTTTATTGCAGCATTACCAAATTCAAAAGCCACTAAGTGCTTATCATCAGCACAATGAACATAAAATTGTGGCACATTTGGTTGAACAACTGGCAGCCGGAAAAAATATTGCCTTGCTTACCGATGCCGGAACCCCCGGTGTTAGCGACCCTGCCTTTCTATTAGTACGTGCCTGCGCCCAACAAAATATTGAAGTAACCTGTTTACCGGGCGCTACGGCCTTTGTACCGGCCTTGGTTAATAGTGCATTACCGATGAATAGCTTCTGCTTTGAAGGTTTTCTTCCTCTCAAAAAAGGGCGCCAAACGGCTTTCAAAAAATTAGCCACCGAAGAACGTACCATGGTATTTTATGAGAGTCCGATGCGACTTGTAAAAACCCTAAATGACATGATTGCGTATTTTGGTCCAGAACGTCCTTGTTGCGTTTGCCGAGAACTCACCAAAAAATTTGAGGAAAATAAACGAGGTACTTTACAAGAAGTACATGATTACTTTAATGCCAAACCGGTTAAAGGAGAAATCGTTTTATTGGTTGGCGGCATCGAATAATAGCAATTTTATCTACATTTTCGAACAAATATTAGCAGGACTTCAGGCCTGCCTGCCTAGTTTTTGCCATATTTTCCCCAAATTTCATGGTTTCTATTTAAAATGTTACATTTATCCACGTTAAACCAAAACGAATATTTCGCATGAGAAAATTAATTTTAAGCTGTGGCTTTGCTTTGCTATGTACGGCTGCTGCTTACGCCCAATCGGTAGTAATTAAAGGAAAGGTTACCGACAGAAATGGTCAACCAATTGCAGGTGCTACTGTAAAAGAAAAAGGTAAAGCATCGGGTACTTCAACCGATTCAGATGGTAATTACAGTTTAAATATCTCTTCAAAATCTGTTACGCTCGTTTTTAGCGGTGCAGGTTTGTTAGAGCAAGAAGTGAGCGCTAAGGGCAATTTTGCCGATATCAGCCTTAGTCCGGCTACTGTAAGTTTAAGTGCAGTAGAAGTGGTAGGTACACGTAGTTTAAGACGTACGGCCACCGAAACTGCTGTTCCGGTAGATATTATTCCGGTTTCAAAAATCACCAACACTTTAGGACAAGTAGATTTGAATCAAATCTTGCAATACGTTGCACCTTCGTTTAATAGTAACCGTCAGAGCGGTGCAGATGGTGCCGATCATGTTGACCCGGCTTCTTTGCGCGGCTTGGGTCCAGATCAAACATTAGTATTGGTAAACGGCAAACGCTGGCATCAATCTGCATTAGTTAATTTATTTGGAAGTCGCGGTAGAGGTAATACCGGTACCGATTTAAATACGATCCCCGCCGCTGCAATAGAAAGAATTGAAATTTTGAGAGATGGTGCTGCCGCGCAATATGGTTCTGATGCCATTGCAGGTGTTGTAAACATTATCCTTAAATCAGGTACCGAACAAGGTTCTGCCAATGTTTCTATCGGAACATATAAAACCGGATACGGTGCAAGTTTAAATTCTCCTTTAGGTAAAGTTATTGATGGCCGTTCTGATGGACTTACCTACAATGCAAGTGTAAACTATGGTTTCAAATTAAAGAAGAATGGTTTTTTAAATCTTACCGGAGATTTCATGAATAAAGCGAAAACTTATCGCCCCAATTTCACCGCATTATATCCGGATGATTATCGCAAAAAAGCCGGCGACGGTGCTATTCAAAATTTAGGTTTGTATTTTAATGGCGGATTTGAGATTAGTAAAAATGCTAGCTTCTATGCTTTTGGCGGTATCAATCAAAGAAATGGTAACGCTTATGCGTACACGCGTTATCCTGAAAGCGAGCGTAATGTAACTGCTATTTATCCAAATGGTTTTGACCCAATTATCAAATCAAATATTCAAGATCGTTCGGCTTCTTTTGGTATCAAAACCAAAATTGGTGGATGGAATGCTGATTTTAATGCAACCTTAGGCTTTAACAGCTTTAAATATAATGTTGAAAACACCTTGAATGCTTCATTGGTAAGTGCTTCACCAACCAAATTTTATGCAGGTGGTTTTTCATTAGCTCAAAATGTATTAGGCGCACACTTTACCAAATCATTTAAATTGTTACAAGGCTTAAACGTTGCAATGGGTACTGAACTTCGTCAAGATCAATACAAAATTTTTGCAGGTGAATTAGGTTCTTATAAACAATACGGTCCTGTGGTATTTGACATCAATGGCGGAGATACTACCTTCCGTCCGGGTGGCTCTCAGGGCTTCCCCGGCTTTCAACCTGTAAATGCTTGTAATCAACAACGTGTTAACTGGGGTGCTTATGTAGACGGTGAATTGGATGTAACCAAATCTTGGATGTTAAGCGGCGCGGTACGTGTTGAAAATTATAGCGATTTTGGTTGGACGACCAATTTGAAACTAGCATCTCGTTTGAAATTCTCTGATAAATTTGCCATCAGAGGTAGTATCAGTAGCGGTTTCCGTGCACCTTCTTTACCACAAGTTAATTTTGCCAACACCTTTACCAATGTGGCTGCCGGTGTAATTAGCGAAATCGTAATTGCTCCAAATAGTGGCGCATTAGCAAAGGCGGTTGGTATTCCAGCTTTAAAGCAAGAAACTTCTATCAATACGAGCTTTGGTTTTTCTGCAAAGCCATTGCGTAACTTAACCCTTACGGTAGATGGTTATAGCGTAAATATTAAAGACCGTGTGGTATTAACCGGTTTGTTTGATCAAACAGATGATGTAATTGGTAGCATTTTACAACAAGCAAATGTTGGAAGTGCGCAATTCTTCACCAATGCTGTTAACACACGTACTTCGGGTGTAGATATCATTGCAACCTATGGACATAACTTAGGCAAAGGAAAAATCAGTTACTCTTTTGCAGGAAACTTCAACAGTCAAAGCATCAAAAAAATTAAAACCACTGAAGCATTAGCAGGTAAAGAAGATATTTACTATGGTGCACGTGAGCAATATTTCTTATTAGCCTCAGCGCCTCCACGTAAATTGAACTTAACTTTTGATTATAAAGTAAATGACTTTAGCATCAATTTACGCTTCACTAATTTTGGTAAAGTTCAAATCATCAATTTTGCTGATGAAATTCAAGATTTTAAAAGTCGTACCACAACTGACTTATCTTTTTCTTATTTAGCCAATAAAAAAGTAAATCTTACCCTTGGTGCATCAAATATTTTTGATGTGTATCCACAACATCACGACAGTGCAAATACCGAAACCGGTACTATGTTTGAAGCAGTTCAAATGGGTATGGGCGGTGCATTTTTCTTTGCAAAAATTGGGGTTAAGTTCTAATACCTAACATCATTTAATATAAATGCGCTCTCCTTAAAAGAGCGCATTTTTTTATTTTAACACAAGCTCATTTAAAGCAATGCTTTTTCTACTTTTGTAACATGGAAACTGAAAAAATCCGCATTGATAAATATTTATGGTCTATCCGGCTTTTTAAAACCAGAAGCCTAGCTGCTGTGGCATGTGATAGCGGTAAAGTGAAGTTGATAAAAGATGAAGTAAGAGATAACATAAAACCTTCGCGCACCGTGCATGTTGGAGATGAATATGAGGTTAAAACGGAAGCAAAAAGATGGGTTATAAGGGTTACTGCACTTCTAGATCATCGGGTGCAATACAGTGAGGCGATTAAGCATTATCAGGATATTACACCTGCTGAAGAAATAACGCGCATTCAATTTCAAGCTGCCGTTTTTAATACCGGTAAACGATTGAGCAAACAAGGCAGACCCACCAAAAAAGACAAACGTGATTTGGACGATTTTTTAGATCCGAGTTTAGCAGATTAGGCTGATCATTAACGTATTTATCATCATGAAAATAGATATCATTACTGTAGTACCGGGTTTATTGGAAGGCCCTTTCTCTCATTCCATTATGAAAAGGGCGCGCGACAAAGGTTTACTGGAAGTAAATGTGATCAATCTGCGCGATTATACCACCTACGCAAGGGCGCAAGTAGATGATTATCCCTTTGGCGGTGGTGCAGGTATGGTGTTGATGGCCGAGCCCCTAGCTAATGCCATAGAGGCATTAAAAAAACAAACTGATTACGACGATATTATTTATTTATCGCCGGATGGTGAAACATTTGATCAGGGCATTGCTAATCAGATGTCGTTACAACAAAATCTAGTATTAATTTGTGGTCATTATAAAGGTATTGATCAACGTATACGCGATCATTTTGTTACACGCGAGATCTCTATTGGCGATTATGTATTAAGTGGCGGCGAATTGGCAGCGGCCGTGATGGTAGATGCGATTGGGCGACTAATACCCGGTGTTTTAAATGATGAAACCTCTGCCCTCACCGATTCTTTTCAGGATAACTTATTAGCTCCGCCGGTGTATACGCGGCCGGAAAATTTTAGAGGGTGGACGGTACCCGAAATATTAATGAGTGGTAATCATGGCAAAATTGATCAGTGGCGTTATGAGCAAAGTATTGAAAGAACGCGCAACAGAAGACCCGATTTATTAAAAAAGGGACATTTGGATGAATAAATAATAATGATTTACACGGAGATAGGCCGAAATCAAAAAATAATTTGCATTTACGGAAGAAAAAATTTGGCAGAAGAATTATCAGATAGTATCTTTGCAATCCAAAAATAAACGCCGCGTTGGTCAAGGGGTTAAGACGCCTCCCTTTCACGGAGGAATCACGGGTTCGAATCCCGTACGTGGTACCAAAAGTTAAAAGCCTTTCTGAATGAAAGGCTTTTTTATTATTTAGTGAATTCCGGTAGTTGCTCATCTCTTCACCTATTAGCGCAAGAATGATGCGCTGCCTTTTATGCCTAACTTCTCCATACAATTACAAATCCCGATTTTAATTATACTAACATCGTTTGGATACCTATTGCGATTGCTATGATTCAAATCTTTTCAAATTAGTAATACAAGATACAAACCAATGAACATTACTTTTTAAGGAGAAAATTTCTTGCAGTTTTATAAAAAGCATAAAAAGCCAACCACATTAACCTATGCCCCATGTTTGCATCAATAGGGGGTTTATTTATCCGAAGGCAAATAACATATTAGTCCAAAAACAATGAAAGAATATGAAGACATCCTGTTACAATACAACTTTTTGCGGGTACACAAATCTCATTTAGTAAATAAAAGTTTTATTGTGGATTATCTTAACCAAGGCTTTGTGGTTCTTAAAGACAAGGTACAAGTTCCGGTAAGCCGACAAAGAAAAAGAGAAGTTGCAGCCCTTTTATTGAATAAAAAATAAACTCAACTTCTTAGGCATCCAATTCAAAAATCGTCATAAAACAATAGCTAAGCTAAACATAAAAGCGCATTAAGGTAAAACACAAGCGATTGAATAGGATCATTTAAAACATAAATAGGGCAATTAACTTGAAATAAGCCTAGTTGTTTTTATGAACAAATTTTTTAGAACCAGCCAACAAAACACTGATTCACCGTATCTTCTTAATTTTGCATTAAAGTTTAGCCATAATACCATGCAACGATTTTTACTGTTTGCCTTTTTACTCATCAATTATTGTTCATTATTTGCACAACAAAACATGCTCTCTAGTTTGGTGCAACAATATAAACAAACGAACCATTTCAATCGCATACCTACTTGGTGGTCGAATGGCGAAACAAGAACGATTTCGATTCCCTCCCTAAGAAATACAACAGAAACACAATGGTTGGTAACACCCAATAAACCGGCCCTTCAAACCTGTTACCAATTAAAAGAAAAAGCAATTGAGGTAGCTATATCGGTTGCCGAAAATAAAACGATTGTACTAGAATTATTGATGGCCGATATAACAAACGGACAACCACTGTATGCCAACCTATTTCAAGAAAAAGGTATGGAGCATTTGCAATTAAAACCTGCTTTACATTACCGTGGAATCATCAAAAACCAACCTAATACCCTAGCAGCGATAACCCTATTTGAGGATGGTGATTGTATGGCCATTATTACCGACACCTCTGCAAACTATGTAATTGGAAAAATTGCCGGCACTTCGCAAATCAGCATCCACAATAGTTTACACATACCACTACCCACTGATTTTTTATGTGGCGTAATAGATGAAGAACCAGCCATTAATGGAAACAAAACCTATACCCTTCCCGATCAGCCCACTGCAGCAACCATGCTCTGCAAAAAAGTGCGTTGCTATTGGGAAACCAACTATAACCTTTATCGGTACACGATGGATGCCAATATGGGCAATCTTATGAATTATGTAAACGGACTTTTTAATATAGTTGCCACGCTTTATTTAAACGAAGGCATCCAAATTGAATTAAGTGGATTAGGTATTTGGACCACTTCAGACCCCTACCGAACTGCAAGTTCTAATTTTGGATTGGATGATTTTAAACGCAGATGGAATGCCCAATCCAACGACTTTGATGGTGATATTGCACATCTTATTGCCGGTGGACCAACCAATAATGGTGGCTTAGGTTATGTTGATGTTTTGTGCAATAAATATTATGCCTATTCTTATTCAAATGTTTGGGGCACCTACGCTAACCTGCCAACTTGGAGTTGGGATGCCAATGTAGTAACCCATGAAATGGGACATAACTTGGGTTCAAAACATACGCATTGGTGTGGATGGAATACGGGTGCTTCAGGAACCTGTGGTGCTATCGACAATTGTAGTACCGTAGAAGCAGCCGGATCTTGCAGCACCTGCAGTAGCACCTATAATATCAGCGCTTTACCTGCAGGCTGGAAAGGAACTATTATGAGCTATTGCCATAATGTAAGCGGTGTAGGTATCAATTTATCCAATGGATTTGGCCCGCTACCGCAATTTGCTATTAGAAGCAATGTAAGTTCTAGTAGTTGCTTATCGGCCATCAATTATTGGGCAGGTGCTATCGACTCTGTTTGGACTAGATCTAGTAATTGGAATTGTAGTAATATCCCCGATAGTACCACTGATGTAACCATTTCAGCAGGCACACCGCATCCACCTGTGATTACGAATACCGCTTATGTTGGTTCAATTATTGTATCCTCCGGAACTACCTTAAAAATAAAACAACCGGGTAGCTTGCGGGTAAAAAAACCGGTTAGCCCAATTATTAATCAAGTAAACATGCCCGCTTCGGGTAGCTTATATATTACCGGTAGTGCTACCCCCGGAGGCTGGATGAACAATGGCGATCCCGCACTACCCAACCAACAACTAGTACAAGCCGGTAATCGAATGTATATCGGCAGAAATTTTTTACTTACCGGTGGCTCTAATTACCTGTTGGTTCCCATATATGGCAATTGGAATAACAAATATGGTTACACGGGTACAGCCAATAGCAATGCACCGCTATATTATAGTTTTATGGCCGAAGGCTCGGATATTGGCGGACCGGCTAGCACGGGTTACTATGATCTGTTTGCAGATTTTGGCAACGGAACCGTAACACTAAATACCGCAAATGCAAAAGTTACTACCCCTGCGAGCAATGAGTTGTACATCACCGGAAATGCAACGCCCGGCGGATGGATGGTTGCAGGTGCAACAGCCTTGCTGAGTCAGCAATTTACGCGGATAAGTACTACCCTGTATGAATTACCATCCATTTATTTAACGGCAGGAAATTCTTATTTATTTGTGCCGGTTTATGGCAGCTGGAGCACCAAATATGGCGCAATAGATCGTTTAAATAATCTTAATCAGCCCATGGAAGATTATTTTCAAATGAGAGGTAGTGATTTAAAAGCCCCGGCAGTTTCAGGAAACTATAAAATTGTGGTAAATTTTCAAACAGGAAAATATACGCTTACACTTTTGTAAATACACTCCTTTACTATCTGGTTAATAGATATTAACGCCAATGCATATTTGCGAAAACGGTTACATTTTAATACCCAATTAGCGCAAGAATGATGCACTGCCTTTTATGCCCAACTTCTTGTGCTATATACATTTACTAAACCCAATTGTAAGTATACTAACATCGTTTGGATACCAATTGCGATTGCAATGATTCAAATCTTTTCAAATTACAAATACAAGACACAAACAAATGAACATTACTTTTTAAGGAGAAAATTTCTTGTAATTTTATACAAGGCACAAGATGCCAACCACATTTACCTATGCCTCATTCTTGCACCAATATGAGATTTAGATATAATGCTGTTCATCGAACCTCAATAATTGTATTGGCTCTCGAAATAGAAACTATCTCAGAACTGTAGCCCAAACTAAAAAATATTGGACGTACGATTTTATTCAAATTTTCATCAGCCGTATCATATTTTAATTTATGTAAATCATCCAACATAGGAAAATAACTGTGAAAATTTACCTGTAGCTTTTTTACATTTTTATTTTTTTTCAAAAAGGATTGGAAATCGTAACGCAGCGAGAGATTAATAGTGAACACTCTTTTTTCACCTTTCCGAATTTCAATAAAACATGAATCATTTAAAACTGGTTTTATGGCAGAGAATGGACTAGGACCAGAATTAAAGTAGCTATTATAGTTATTTTTGTAAAAAGGAATAACCATTTCATCATTTAATGAATTGGAGACATTATTGTCAAAAATAACAAAACCCACCTCAGAACTTGTATCAGATGGCAAAAGTGGTTTATATAAAAAAACTGACTTCTGACTAATATTTATTATCTCTAAATCAGCAAATATTGCGTTCTTGTAACCCCTATAAACTCTTAAGTCGGATAAAACTGGCGCTGAATCCATAATTACAATTGGGAAAATGCGACTATCTGTGTCAATTGTGCTTAAGCCACTATTATTATTCGTTTCCTTTTTTTTGAAACATGAAAACAATAAAACACAAACAGTAAATAATAATAATGATTTTTTTTTCATGACCATATCCCCAATTAGCGCAAGAATGATGCGCTACCTTTTATGCCTAACTTCTTGTACCATACATTTACTAATCCTATTTACATTATACTAACATCGTTTGGATACCTATTGCGATTACTATAATCCAAATCTCTCCAAATAACTAATACAAGATACAAAACAATGAACCTTGCTTTTTAAGGAGTAAATTTCTTGTTGTTTTATACAAGGTACATGAGGCCAAGTACGTTAACTTATGCCTCATGCTTGCGTCAATATGGGGTAACAAAGTATGTCCAAAATACATCGCTAGTTATCTTCAAAAACACTCACTCTAACTCCTACTGAACAACCAAATTTAACCCTTGTTGTATAGGTTGCTCCATTTTGAAGCGGCCAAGGAATATAACCGGCATAAACCTCACCAAACACCCGCGGCCTGCCAAATGAATACTCTGAACCAATTCCAACGTGTAGATCAAATCCTCTTAAATTGGCAATATTGGGGGTAACCAATTCTTCCCCCTCTGGAATACCGCCTTTAGGATATTCTATATAGCTACCATGAATATAACTTCCACCTGAAAAAACATAACTAAAAAGACCTGTACCGATCGGCTCCTCGATATAATATAAAATATCAAAGTTGATTAACTCCATGGTAGTACGAACATTAGAGGCAGCATAACCTGAATTACTCAAATAGGCAAGACCGGTAAAATTTGAATAGCCCAACTTACTATAGCCAATTCTACAACGAGCCGTTTCCCCAAGCGGAAAAGACAAACTGATTCCCTTTACCATCGGCTTATATTTTAATGATCCTAAAAACTGCGCATAGCCAATATGCCCATCAACATTTAAATAAGAAAATCCTTTCTGCGCATTCACAACACCAGCAAGCACAACAAAGAATAGTAACAATAATTTCCTTTTCATTTTTTGTAATTATGAAACTTCAATTAAAAAGCATAAGCCAACAGCACTTAAATTGCTACTTAGGTGCTGTTAGCTTTTAGAAAGTTAAAATAAACTTAGTCGAAAGAACCGCTTCCCAAACCAAATCTGAAACCAACGTTAAACATCAAATGTGCAGGAATAGGATTGCTGACTTCAACATTATTCACTCGATTTGCGGGAAGTGCAAACTCTGCTTCTGCAAAAACCTTAGGTATACCAAAGGAATATTCAGCACCAATGCCCCCATGAATTGAAAATCCGTTAACGCTTTCAATAACCGCCAAATTTGAAATTCCGTCCCCAGTTGGTACCGGTTGTAAAACATTTTCTTTGCCTGTAACCATAACCAAACTAGCTCCACCCAAGAGGTATGCATTCAATCCCTCGTCTTCCTGTTCATTAAAAAAATAATTACAGTTTAACGAATAAGTTTTGAAGTTATAAACGATTTCAGAATTCAATTCATTACCGGAATACAGTGAAACCGTACTGGGAATTTTAATTTTCAGTGCATGGGTATAACCAATGCCTAATCTAAATTTCTCATTAAAAGGAACGGATACTTTAATTTTTATTGCCTTTGCAGATTGCTGAAAATCACCCATATAGCGGGTATAATTTCCTCCTAAATCAAAATTGATAGCCGAAAAATCTACTTGGGCTTTTGCAATAAATGCCGAAAATGCCAGTAAACCGGCCATGCATACCTTCTTAAACATGTTGTTTTTAGTTTAAAGTGAATAAAATTAGAACATCACTTTCTGTGCAGGAAACCCAACAACAATTGGTAGTACTAATGCTAAATGGTAATTAAGTAGAAATCGGAGATTAAAGAAACAATATTAAGTATTTATTGGTATATTTTTTATAATTCATGTATTTTTTTATCTATTTATTTTACCCATGCTTATTTATTGTTAACAAACCCTATTATATTCAAAAAAACTACAACTTCGATTCTAGCTTTTCAATTCGCTTCATTAAGGTTTCATTTTGCGCCTTCAACAATTCAATCATTTTTTGTTGTTCTTGAACCGATTGAACCAATGGCAC
>JBJOQA010000071.1:0-4443 GCA_046050225.1 Bacteroidota bacterium
CACAAATGCCCAAGTAAGCAAGCAGGCAGCACTTTACAAATTGATCTTGCAGCAAGATAGTTTGCTATTTCAAGTTGGCTTCAACACCTGCAATCTGCCCCAAATTCAACAAATGTTAAGCGCAAACTTCGAGTTTGTACATGATAAAGATGGTATTTCTAATGCCCAACAGTTCATGGCCGCGTTCCAATCCGGGTTATGTAAATCGCCCGAAACCTATCAATCGCGCAGGGAATTAATCACCGAAAGCACGGCCATTTTTCCCTTGTATCAGCAGCAAGTTTTGTACGGTGCCATTCAACTAGGCAACCATCGCTTTTATGAAAAACAGGCCGGCAAACCCGAATCTTATGCGAGCTCTGCCAGGTTTACCCATCTATGGCTACGCGAAAACGGCAGTTGGAAACTTGCTAAAAGCCTGAGTTACGATCATCTAGCAAACGATTCGACTAATGCAACCTCCAATATTTTTGATAATGATGCAGCAATTGAACAATGGCTCAAAGAAATAAAGGTTCCTACCTTGGGCCTAGGCGTAATTAACCAAGGGCAATTGCAACAAGTAAAAGTGTTTGGTTCATTAAAAAATGCAACTGCGGCTCCCTACAATACCTTATTTAATGTGGCTTCGCTCACCAAACCCATAACGGCCATGGTGGCCTTACAACTGGTGAGCAAAGGAAAATGGCAGTTAGACGAACCGCTTTACAAATACTTTACCGATGTTGATATTGCAAAAGATGCGCGGCACAAACTATTAACTACTCGTATTATTCTTTCTCACCAAACCGGTTTTAGTAATTGGCGCGGAAATAATCCGGATGGCAAATTGCATTTTGAATTTACACCCGGAACAAAATATCAATATTCGGGCGAAGGATTTGAGTATTTAAGAAAGGCCTTAGAAAACAAATTTCACAAACCCTTGAACCAAATGGCCCAAGAATTAATTTTTAATCCGTTAAAAATGACCGACACCCAATTTTTTTGGGACGAAAAAACAGATAGTGCACGTTTTGCCATTGGCTATAATCCGGCCGGAGCGCCTTATCCCATTCAAAAAAATAAAAAGCCCAATGCGGCAGATGATTTAATTACCACCATTGCCGACTATGGCAAGTTTTTGGTGAATCTACTGCAGGGTGGTGGTCTTTCTAAAAAAGTATATGCAGAAATGCTGCATGAACAAGTGGCTACCAAAAAGAATAAATATTTTGGTTTGGGCCTCGAAATTTATGATTTAGGCAAAAATGGGATCGCCTTGTCGCACGGGGGCGCCGATAAAGGTTGCCAAACGATTGTTTTTGTACTTCCGCAAACTCAACAAGGAATTATCATTTTTACCAATGTGGATGATGGCTATAAAGTTTACGAAAAACTGTTATTGCATTATTTGGGTGATGTAGGTCGACAAATTATTGATATAGAAACAAAGTAGCGGAAATCAAGGTTTAAAGGATACGCCACTCATCCACTTGCATCTTCGCGGCATTGCCTTTTTGCTATCTTTGCACAACTTAAAGTTATGCGTAGCCGGCTAATAATAATGGTAATTGTTTGTTGTTGCTTGTTTTTAAGCAGCTTTAAAACCATGGCACAAACCTCCAACTCCTGTGCTGTGGTAGCACAAATTTTACCCGCCGGTGCCGATTCGGTTGTTGCCCCCGGAACCTTGTTAGAATTTACCAACAATAGTGTCAATGCTACTTCCGTTCAATGGCTATTAAATGGCGTTGCATTTGGCCCCACCACAGATACATTTCGTTACCAAGCCAATGTTGGTTACCATATCATTGGTTTGGTTGCTCAAAATGGCTTTTGTACCGATACGGCCACCGTTGTTTATTTTGTGCCGGGCATTGCACATGATATTGATAGCTTGATGACTGCTAGCTACGGAACTAGCCGATACAATGAAGAAGGTTTGTGCATTGATAAAACAAGCGACAGTGGCTTTATCGCCGGAGGCGCACAATACCCCTGGGATTTTTGCGGCGAAGTGGGCATTATTGTTAAGTCACGCAATAAGGGTTGTATTGATTGGTCTAAAAAATTTGAGTCACCCTATTTTTGTAATACCTCAAAAGTAACCGCCATCACTGCCGGTAGTGATAGTGCCTATTACGCGGTTGTTGAAAAAACCGAAATTGCCAAATTAGAAAATGACGGCAGCCTTAACTGGATAAAAGGTTACTTTATTAATGATCAAAATGCACTACCGCATCCACTAATCTATAGCGGTTCTAAAAAAGAAATTTATACTGTAACAAGTCTTAATAGCAATGGATGGTCCATTACCCGCCTCGATCGAAACGGTGATGTAACCTGGAATAAGTATTTTCAGTTGTCTTATGATATTGGTTCAGGGCCCGGACCTACCGAATACGCTTTTCCAAGTAGCATTATTCAGTTGCAAGACAAAATTTATGTTGCCGGTAACGCCTATAGTTTGGCCAACAATACGTACTTCAGTTTTATTACAAAAATTGATGCCAACTCGGGTATTCGCGATTGGCAATACGGTTATACCGATCCTTTATTTCCCGGCGCCGTAGGTTTCGTGCATCTAGCATTGTATGATACCTTATTGATGGCATCTAGTGGTGCGCAAGGCCATATTGTTACCCTAATCGATCAACAAGGCGTGGTTCGCAAAAGTATCAAAACCAAATTTCAAACTAGCTACGGGCCAAAAGTAACGCGCGCCGGAGCCGACAAAAACGGGCATATTTACATGATGCAATGGACGGAGGAAGCGCTCAATTTGCAGCCTTATTATTGGTATGCCACCAATTTCGCCGAAATCGACACTTCCATGAATAAATATTGGGGATTGGTGCAGGCCGAATACTTTAGAAGCTATAACAGTGATGCGGTGATGGGTGTAGATGGAAAATTTCAGGTATTGGGTACCAAGTATGGTTATGTAGGCGATGGTGTTTATGCTTCGCGTGATTTTCATGTTTTGAAAGTAGATACCGTTACCAATAATTTACAATGCTTACAAACGGATACCAGTTTTTTAATTTATCCCGAACCCATCAATCGCCTCAATTTTCAATATCAGGTAGATTCTTCATTAACCATCGTGCCGCGCATCGGCACCGATTTTAAATTGAAAGATGCGTATGTGCAATCCCGTTATACTTGCCCGGATTTTATCGACTCTTGTAGTTTCATGAAATTAACCGGCCCGGCCAACCTATGTAATCTTAATCAAGTATACACGTATCGTTTGCATCGCAATAAAAAATGTACCCTGTTGCCACATTGGGATTTGCCAAGCGGTGTAACCATTGTAAATCAAACCGACAGTTCCATTTCTATTCGCTATCCCAATTTTGGGGTGTATCGCATTTATGTTACGTTGCAAAGTTGTATTCCGGTAATGGATTCATTAGTGGCTACCCTGGTTTCTAAAACCCATCCTTTAAATATCGGTGCCGATACCACAATATGCGCAGGCACAAGTATTCAATTGAACGCGAGTAAAGATTTTTTGGGTTATCGCTGGAGTACAGGCAGTAATGGAAGTACCGATTCGTTATTAACCGTAACGCAACCCGGTTTGTATTGGGTTGAAGTAACCGACTCTTGTTATAATACCATACGGGATAGCATCCTTATCCAACCGTTTTATTTTGCAATGGATATTGGCCCCGATCGTTTAAAATGTAAAGAAGATACGATTCAATTGAAGGCGCCAAGCGGTTTCCTCAATTACCAATGGTCGAATAATTATAACATCAATGCGCTGAACACGCAAAACGTAGTGGTCAATCCAACCGTAGATACGGCCTATTATTGCAAAGCCGAAAAATTGCCCGGTTGTTTTTCTTTTGATACCGTGCGTATCCGAATTTATCCAACACCGGTGGTTGCTTTGGGTAACGATATTAGTTTTTGTGCGGGCGATAGTGCACAATTAAATGCCGGCGCTGGCTTTGCGCAATATCTTTGGACGGGTGGATCTACTCAACCAATGCTTACCGTAAGGGCGGTGGGTAGTTATTCGGTTGTAGCCACTACCGCACAGGGTTGTAAAGCAACCGATACGGTGGATGTAGTACAAGTTTTCACTAATCCTAATGTGAATTTAGATGCTAATCCTTATCTATGCACAGGTACTACGCGCACTTTACAGGCAGGCTCATTTGCGAATTATTTATGGCAAGATGGAAGTAGATTGGCAACTTACACGGTTCGTCAGCCGGGCACATATTATGTTACCGTAACCGATAATAATCTGTGTAAAGGAACCGATACGGTGCGTATCATTAGTTTCAAACCTTTACCGCAAAATTTCCTTCCGGCCGATATGGCCATTTGCAATTATGGCGATAATCGTTTGATGGCTAATCAGTCATTTACCAACTATTTATGGAACACGGGTGAAACCGGCAGTAGTTTAAAAATTAGTTTACCCGGAACTTATTGGTTGCG
>JBJOQA010000072.1:0-27325 GCA_046050225.1 Bacteroidota bacterium
CAAACTGCAATATTGGTTGTGGATGATGTTGTTGCATTAATCGTGAGATTCAAAGTTGCAATTGAATCACATCCGTTTGCACCGATTAAAGTTTTAGTAAATGTACCTGCCGCATTGTAAGAACTTCCATTCCAAGTGTAAGGTAATAAGTTGCTACATACAGCAATGTTGGTAGTAGATGTAGTAATCGCTTTAACAGTAAGATTTAGGGTTGCAATTGAGTCACATCCGTTTGCACCGATTAAAGTTTTAGTAAATGTACCTGCCGCATTGTAAGAACTTCCGTTCCACGTGTAGGGTAATAGGTTGCTGCAAACTGCGATATTGGTTGTGGATGATGTTGTTGCATTAATCGTGAGATTCAAAGTTGCAATAGAATCGCATCCATTTGCTCCAACTAATGTTTTAGTAAATGTACCTGCTGCATTGTAAGAACTTCCATTCCATGTGTAGGGTAATAGGTTACTACAAACTGCGATATTGGTTGTGGATGCTGTTGTTGCATTGATCGTGAGATTCAAAGTTGCAATAGAATCACATCCATTTGCACCGATTAATGTTTTAGTAAATGTACCTGCTGCATTGTAAGAACTTCCGTTCCAGGTATATGGTAATAAGTTACTACAAACTGCGATATTGGTTGTGGATGATGTTGTTGCATTAATGGTGAGATTCAAAGTTGCAATAGAGTCACATCCGTTTGCACCGATTAATGTTTTAGTAAATGTACCTGCCGCAGTGTAAGAACTTCCATTCCAAGTATAAGGTAATAAGTTGCTGCAAATTGCGATGTTGGTAGTGGATGAAGTGGTCGCTTTAATAGTAAGATTCAAAATTGCAATAGAATCGCATCCATTTGTACCAACTAATGTTTTGGTAAATGTACCTGCCGCATTGTAAGAACTTCCGTTCCAAGTGTAGGGTAATAGGTTGCTGCAAACTGCGATATTGGTTGTGGATGCTGTTGTTGCATTGATCGTGAGATTCAAAGTTGCAATAGAATCACATCCATTTGCACTGATTAATGTTTTAGTAAATGTACCTGCTGCATTGTAAGAACTTCCGTTCCAGGTATATGGTAATAAGTTACTACAAACTGCGATATTGGTAGTGGATGTAGTAGTCGCTTTAACAGTAAGATTCAAAGTTGCAATAGAATCGCATCCGTTTGCTCCGACTAATGTTTTAGTAAATGTACCAGCCGCATTGTAAGAACTTCCGTTCCAAGTATAAGGTAATAGGTTGCTGCAAACTGCAATATTAGTTGTGGATGATGTTGTTGCATTAATCGTGAGATTCAAAGTTGCAATAGAGTCACATCCGTTTGCACCGATTAATGTTTTAGTAAATGTACCTGCCGCATTGTAAGAACTTCCATTCCAAGTATAAGGTAATAAGTTGCTGCAAATTGCGATGTTGGTAGTGGATGAAGTGGTCGCTTTAATAGTAAGATTCAAAGTTGCAATAGAGTCACATCCGTTTGAACCGATTAATGTTTTAGTAAATGTACCTGCCGCATTGTAAGAACTTCCGTTCCAACTATAAGGTAATAAGTTGCTGCAAATTGCGATGTTGGTAGTGGATGAAGTGGTCGCTTTAATAGTAAGATTCAAAGTTGCAATAGAATCGCAACCATTTGTACCAACTAATGTTTTGGTAAAAGTACCTGCCGCATTGTAAGAACTTCCGTTCCACGAGTAGGGTAATAGATTATTACAAACTGCGATGTTAGTAGTAGAAGAAGTTGTTGCTTTAACCGTTAATACTAATGTCGCAATAGAGTCACATCCATTGTAGCTGACTAAGGTTTGTGTATAGGTTCCTCCTGTATTTAAGGGTGTGCCATTCCAATTATAAGGTAATTGATTATTGCATAAGCTTAAGGAGGTTGAACTACTTACCGATCCTGTTGCATTTATCAATATGGCAGCACTTGTATTAGCACAACCTGATTGATCCATAACAGTTATAAAATAAGTTCCAACTGCTAGGCCTGTAAAGATGTTAGCGCTTTGGAAATTTGTACCGTCTAATGAATATTGTAATGCACCTGTTCCGCCTGATGCGATTGCAGTTATCGTACCGTCGTCAATACCGCAAGAAGCATCTGTTGAACTTCCCGAAATAGTTGGTCCGCTAGTATTTCCAATCACTACAACCTCTGAACTAATACAACCTCTATTGTCAATAACTGATGCATTATAGGTGCCGGGTGTGAGAAATGTGAAACTATTATTATCAACATAATTGATGTCGTCTATGCTGAAATAAAAGGGGAGGGATGTGCCACTAGCTGTTATCGTAATAGATCCATTGTTATTGCCGCATTCTGCATTGGTACTTGAGGTATTGATGGTTGGTGCTGCAACCTGACCAATATGAACTGGGATCGATAATTCACAACCGTTTGGATCTCTCACGGTAAGCGTATAGTTGCCTGAACTTAATCCAGAAAAGTATTCGCTAAACTGATAATTCGTATTGTCAATACTAAATTCTAATGGTATAGTTCCATCTCCAGAAATGGCTATGATTGCGCCATCTGATAAACTACAAGCTTCATCAATAATTTGTGCAGTTAGCTGTTGTGGTCCAGGCTCATTACTTAAATTAATCGTTTCTGAATTTTTACAGCCATTTGCATCTCTAACAAAAATCGTATAAGTGCCTTGCGCAAGACCTGTGAAAATATTGTTGTTTGTATAAGTGTTACCATCTATACTATATTCTAATAAGCCGGTTCCGCCTGTGCCATTAGCTGTAATCGTTCCGTCAACTAATCCGCAATGTTCATTGTCTGCATTTAAGCTAATATTGGGTGCTTGTAAATTAGCTACGTTAATACCGGATGTTACGATACATCCACTTGCATCTCGTACCCAAACTGTAAAGCTGCCGGCTGCAATATTGCTAAATAAGTTACTGCTTTGATAATTTGTACCGTCAATAGAGTATTGATAGGGAGCAGTACCTTCAGATGCAATTACAATGATACTTCCGGTGCTATTACCGCAACTTGCAGGAATGCTGTAGGCGATAACTTGCGTAATTGGCGTTTTTACAATTTCCACATCCATGGTGGCATAACAACTATTTGCGTCCTTAACATAAATAGAATAAAAACCCGGCGTCAAATTGGTAAAGCTATTTCCTAGTTGAAATAAGGTACCATCAATACTATAATAAAGTGGTGCTGTTCCGGTTCCGGTAATAGTGATAGATCCATTATTCGTTTCACAAGTTGCGTCAACCGTGGTAGCTTCAATGGTTGGGGCACCGGTATCTGCAATTACTACTGTAGCTGCATTCGTACAACCGGCATCGTCGATAACAGAAACAATATAAGTGCCCGGACCTAAATCATAGAATTCACCTGTTGATTGATAAGAAAAACCATCAATCGTATATTGAAGATTACCTGTTCCGCCTGTGGCGGTTGCAACAATGGCACCATTGAATAATCCACAAGATGCTTGTGTGACGACCGTGGAAATGGTTGGACCTCCGGTATTATAAACAGTAACATCTACCTGAGTTTGACAATCTTCATCATCCCAAATTATAATGGTATATGTTCCTGCGGACAAACCTGTAAAAGTATTGCTAGTTTGCCAATTTGCGCCAAAATCAATACTAAATTGATAAGGCGCCGTACCATCGTGGCCGGTTGCAATAATAGTACCGTTGCTCGTGTTACAAGGTGTTGGTGTTGAGATTGCGGTAACGGTTGCACCCGGCATATCGGTAATCGTACCTGTTATATAATTCGTACAACCATTATCATCCATTACGGTTACCGTATATAATCCCGGTGGTAAAGGTAAAAAGAAAGTGTCTGTTGTATATGGTCCTCCATTTAAGCTATATTGATAAGGTGCTGTACCGCCAACAGTTTTTATTTTTACTATTTTGCCTTCATCATTACCGCAATGAGCAGGCTTAAATTGTGCGGTTATAGAGGTTGGTCCGTTTCCAACACCGGTATTTGTTATGGTAACTGTTTGCGATACGGTGCAATTGCCGCCATCCTTCAAGGTTACGGTATAGTTTCCCGGTGCAAGATGTTCATATAATCCACTTGATTGAAAAGCACCACTATTTAATTGAAACAAATATGGGGGTGTTCCATCTGATCCTGATACTTCAATAATTCCACTATTTGTATTACAACTGGCATCAGTGATATTTACAAAAATTTGAGGAGCTGCATCAACTATTATCGTAGCAGGAATAGTGATTTTGCATCCGTTTGCATCTTTAATGGTAATGGTATAATTGCCGCCTCCCAATCCGGTGAACAAATTGCTTGACTGAAAAGTAACGCCATTGATACTATATTGAAGGGGTAATGCATTACCTGTAGCGGTAACCGTTATGATTCCATTGTTACTATTACAACTAGAATTAAGAGTTGCAGCAGATGCTGATAAGCCCATAGCATTGGTTAATGTTACGGTTGTACTAGCAAGGCAATTATTGCCATCTACTACCGTTAAAACGTAGGTACCATAACTTAGGCCATTAAAAATATTGGATGATTGAAGTGTTCCATTGTTTAATTGATATTGAAATGGCGCTGTTCCCCCGGTTATATTTGCTGTAATTGCACCGTTAACGGCGTTACAGGTGGAGGGTGATATTGTGGCTGATAAAACAGGCGCTGTTGCTTGAATGATGGTGGCACTTGTTCCGGAATAACATCCTGCAAAATCGCGTACGGTGATAATATAGGTGCCTGCAGCTAATCCATTAAAAATATTACTGGCCTGAAATGTAATTCCATTTAAACTATATTGATAGGGCGCTTGGCCGCCAACTGCAGTTACGGTTATTTTTCCATTAGTAGCATTGCAAGACGCTGTATTTGCTGTTGCAGTGATGGAAGGTCCTTGAGTGGTACCGATTGTTGTACTAACCGTTTTTATACAGTTTCCGGCATCCTTTACATAAACTGTATAGATACCCGGAGCTAAACCTGAGAATAAAATCCCTGATTGATAGGTTGTTCCGGTAAGGCTATACTGCAAGGGAGGTATTCCTCCAGTTGCAGTTACGGTAATTGTACCATTGTTATTACCGCAACCGGCCATGGTAGTGTTTAAGTTAACATCCGGCCCTAAGCTATTATCCACTGTTAAAGTTATGGAGGCGTTACAGCCATTGTTATCTTTTACTATGCAATTGTATGTACCTGAAGCTAAATTTGAAAAAGTGCCTGACGCTTGAAAGGCGCCTCCATTGATGCTGTATTGTAATGGCGCTGTACCACCGGATCCGTATAAATGGATTACGCCATTGCTATTGTTGCAAGATGCTGTTGTAGGTGTTCCGGTAATAGTAGGTGCGTCTATTTGTGTAATGGATATAAGGTTAATATTTGTACATCCTGTTTGATCACGAACTGTTAGCGTGTAATTTCCGGCAGCTAATCCCGGAAAAAGAGGTTGGGATTGAAATGTAATACCATCGATACTAAATTGTAGAGGAGCTGTTCCGCCGGTTCCATTTGCTAATATGGAGCCATTAGGTACGCTGCAAAGTGCATTAGTATGGGTGTTTGTCAAACTTGGACCATTACTATTTAAAACAATCAAGGTGTCGTTTGTACTGCAACCTGTACCATCCTTAACTGTTAAAATATACATCCCCGCAGCCAATCCATTAAAACTATTTGAAGATTGAAAGTTGGTGCCATCGATGCTATATGTATATGGAAGCGAACCGCCGTTTGCATTTGCGATGATAGTTCCATTATTATTACCGCAAGTGGCCGATGTGGATGAACTTGTAAGTGTTGGACCTGGAATGGTAAATGTTTTTTGGGTTACGACTCCACTACAAACTAAATTGATATATGCCTTAATGGTATAATTAATTCCTTGTTGTAAATTGAAAAACGTTCCTGTTGTATTGGTGCCTAATAAGGTGGTTCCTTGATAAAGTTCGTAAGTGATGGTATACGTACCTGAGGGTATCGGTGAAACGGTAGCAGTAACAGCGCCGTTTTGACAATCAGGAGTTACAATTAAAGTATAGGTTGTATTTGTACATGCATAGGCCGAAACATCGATGGCTGTTACAAAACCATTTCCACAAGCATATAATAATTTGGAGGGCTCATTGTAGGTTAAATCATAAACAGAAGCTGTTGCAAAACCGGGTATAGAAATATCGGCAACACCTGCATCATCAAAACTGCTGCCATTAAATTTATAAACCTTTATCGTTCCATTTGTAGAACCAATAAAAACTTGGTTACATTCATCGGCAGCAATACCCCCACACATTAAATTGCCATTTGCAGCGATGGTAAGTGGAGTGCCTACATCAGCGCCTGTTGCTTTGTTAAATGCTTTTAGGTTGCGACCATCCCAATAAAAAAAATAGTCAGAATTTACCGCTAAAGCATTGATGCCATTGTCTTGCATACTTATCGACATATAAGGTCGATTTCCTACTTCCGTTAATGCATTATAACCGGAGGTTCGACTCCAAGCAATGGTTGCAGGACTGTAAGGCGCCGAATGCTTATAGATTTTGTTATTTAAACTAGGGGTGCCAATTAGAGATGCAAAAATGGTGTACATCTCATTGTTTTTAGGGTCGATAATGACATCAGCAATGTCTTGTGCCCAGCCGGAAGCACCTGAATAAGGTACATCCGTAATAGATGAAGATGAAATTGTAGTAGTTGTAGGATCAAGATACCCAAGGTTAACATCAGAGTTTGTTCCTCCACCCGCAATGATAATTTGTGGAGTACCTTCATTACAGTTCCAATACATTTTCCAGTTTTCTCTAAACATGGGATTGGCATCGGTAATATAGTTATCGTATATACCTGCAGGGTTCAATCGTATGATTCGATAACCATTAGGTATAAAGCCTTGTCCAACATAAACACTACCGGTGGGTTTTTCAACCACCCACCCGCCATAATAGGGTCCAAAACTCCAAACCGGGGAAGTAAGTGTGCCAGTGAAAGTCCAAAGTAAATTACCCGAACCATCATATTTTGCCAATTTATGGTTATTACCATCGCCGCCACCAGATATGTACACGTTTCCTAAATAATCAAAATCAATATCAGTTGCTTTACCGCTATTTGCACCGCTAAGGTTGGTAGTACCGCTAACAAAAGGATCTATAATAATTGGTTGAGTTTTATCGTAGGGCGCTGTTATTTTAAATTGTAATGACTTTCCTGTATTTATAAATTGAATGGGTAATTTAACGGACGGCGATTTTTCATAAAAGCAAACCGGGGCTGAAAAATAAGTTGTGTCAATAGCTGTTCTTAATAAAATATCCCCTTTATTATTTTTATTCATTTGCAATAAATCACCAAAAAACTGCATGTTAATTTGCGAAATATTAGCGCCCGGTTCTATCTGAAAGCTAAATTCAAAACCGTGTTGTTGTTCTTTTTTGAAAGAAAATTTAAGGTGAATGCCCGGATAGAGATTTTTATAAGTAAGCGAAGAATAGCCTTTGGCTGCTTGTTGTAATGCGCCATAAGTGAAATTATTTGAAACGGGATTTTCTGCAATAATTGTGGGATGTGGATTGGCATTAGCCCATTGTAAGTACACTCTTTTTTCCAAAATCTGGAAGGAATTTTCTATTTCGGCTTCATTTGCAAAATTGAAGTGCTCTTTTTCCTTTTCTATGTCAGTGGTTGGATTTACTTTTTGGTGTAAAATAATAAGGCCCTGTTCAGTGAAAAGAACGGGGCCATTCAAACCTTCAAAAACATATAGTATTTTATTGTTTTTCTCATAAATACTATCTTGAATTTGACCTATATTATTTATGAAAACATGTTGATTACCAAATATATCAGACTTGTTGTTTGAATAAAAATTTCCAACAGGGAGTTTGTTTTCTTGGAAAGCCATTTTTTGGCTATAGCCTGTAATAAAACATATACAAAAAACGAAGGTTAGTAATACATTTCTTTTGAGTAAATTCATTGAAAAGATGTGTAATAAAAGTGTGGCAATTCGTAAAAATAGTTAAACAATAGCCAATTTTGTGCCATAAATGTTACACTTCAATCCCATTTTTGTACTATATGAAAAATTAAAGGCTTCCATTTATCTGGAAGCCTATAATTGTATTAAATAAATTTTGAAAATAATTAGTCACCCCAAATTTCATCTTTTCCGTCCAACCATGATTTTACTTGTTCGGTTGTAATCGACTTTGGTCTTTCTAAAGGATAACCCAATGCTCTGTCCCAACATAAGCTAGCTAAAACACCTAAAGCTCTTGAAACGCCAAATAAAACGGTATAGAATTCATATTCCACCATGCCATAATGAATTAGTAAAGCACCACTATGCGCATCAACATTTGGCCATGGATTTTTAATTTTTCCTAATGATTGCAAAATCGGTGGAACAGTTTCATAGATATTCCAAACAGTATTCACTAGTGGATCATTCGGTAAATGCGTTTTGCCGAATTCCATTTGAGCGGTGAATCGAGGATCAGTTTTTCTTAAAACTGCATGTCCATAACCAGGAACCACTTTTCCTTCACTGATGGTTTTTTTAACGTATTCTTCAATTTGAGCTTTAGTAGGAGCGTCAACACCTAGTTCTGTTCTCATTTCAAAAATCCATTTAATCACTTCTTGGTTAGCTAGGCCATGTAAAGGACCGGCCAAACCATTCATACCTGCCGCAAAAGAAAGATAGGGGTCGCTTAATGCAGAGCCAACCAAATGCGTAGTATGTGCTGAAACGTTTCCTCCTTCATGATCGGCATGAATAACCATATATAGGCGCATCAATTCTTTAAAACTTTCATCTTCATAACCCATCATGTGCGAAAAATTACCGGCCCAATCTAACATACCATTTGGCTGAATATGATCGCCATTTTTATACTTTCTGCGATAGATATAAGCAGCAACACGCGGTAGGCGAGCAATTAAATCCAAGGTATCGTCAAACACGGCTTCCCAGTAATCTTTTTTACTCATTCCAGCAGCATATTGCTTTGCAAAATGGCTTTCTGTTTGTAAAGCCATAATTGCTACCACAAATTGGGTCATAGGATGTGCACTTACCGGTAGTGCTTCAATAGAGGCAAAGACATGATTAGGAACATGACTGCGTCTTTGCAATACAGAAGTTAAATAAGCTACATTTTCATCCGTAGGTATTTCATTTAATAACATTAACCAGAACAAACCTTCAGGTAGGGGTTCGGTTCCTCCTTTTGCTTTGGGTAATTTTTCTCTTAATTCAGGAATGGTATATCCGCGAAAGCGAATTCCTTCCTGAGCATCAAGCAAGGAAGTTTCAGTAACTAATCCGGTAATACCGCGCATTCCTTGGTACACCTGACTTAATGTTACTTCTCCAATTTTTTTGGTGCCGTGTTCCTTCAACAAATTCTTGATTTCCAAGTTGGTATTGTCTGCCACTTGCTTAAACTTATCCTTGATAATCCCCATAAAAAAAGCTGTTATATGTTTATGAAATAATTGTACTTGTTGAAAGCGCCGTGAAATTACGTTGAACTAATAAGCAAACAAAACAAATATGCTAATAGTTGTAAGTTTTTTTCAGATTTTAAAAATAAATATGTGAAACATTGGAATTCTTTGACTTGCCCATCCCTATAGGGTTTGCTTAAAATTGCCTTTTTTATTGGTAAGATTTTTTGTTGCTTTATTTTCTGCTCCCAAAAAAAGCTATTACATTTGTATGACCTCTAGGATATTATTTTCATTTCCCTGGTCATTTAATGTTTTAGTTTTTATTAGCGCATCGGCATTGATAATTCATTGCTTGTTAAGAGTTTGTGCATTCGATAGCGTATGTTTTTAAGTCGCTCAAGGAAATTTAGTAGATCAATTTAGAACTTATGTCAAAATATATTTTCGTGACCGGTGGTGTAACTTCATCCTTAGGAAAAGGAATCATCGCCGCCTCACTCGCCAAGTTATTGCAGTCTAGAGGACTTAAAGTTACCATTCAAAAATTTGATCCCTACATTAATGTTGATCCGGGAACTTTAAATCCATATGAACATGGGGAGTGCTATGTTACCGAAGATGGTGCTGAAACTGATTTGGATTTAGGCCACTATGAAAGGTTCTTAAATATTTTCACTTCACAGGCAAATAATGTTACTACCGGCCGCATTTATCAAACCGTTATTAATAAAGAACGTGAGGGCGCATACTTGGGTAAAACCGTACAGGTTATTCCCCATATTACTGATGAAATTAAGCGTAGAATGCTATTAATTGGTAATACGGGTGATTATGATATTGTGATAACAGAAATTGGCGGAACGATTGGTGATATTGAAAGCCTTCCATTTGTAGAAGCTGTTCGTCAGTTACAATGGGAAATGGAAGAAGAAGATTGTTTAGTTGTACATCTTACTTTAATTCCCTATTTAAAAGCTGCGAAAGAATTAAAGACAAAGCCTACCCAACATAGCGTTAAAATGATGAGTGAAAATGGGGTTCATCCGGATATTATCGTTTGTAGAACCGAAAAATCACTTTCGCCTGAATTACGTAAAAAAATAGCGCTGTTTTGCAATGTAAAAACAGAAGCCGTAATTGAAGCCATGGACGCTAACTCCATTTATGAAGTTCCTTTAAAGATGTTGCAAGAAGGGTTAGATGTAACGGTATTGAAAAAACTACATATAAACGGTTATTCGGCACCGCAATTAGGCAAATGGAAGGTGTTTTTGGAAAAATTAAAGAAGCCCACCAGTAAAGTAAATATTGGCTTGATTGGTAAGTATATTGAATTGCAAGATGCCTACAAATCTATTTTGGAGTCTTTTGTACATGCCGGTGCTATGAATGAATGTAAGGTGAATATTGTAAATGTTCATAGTGAGCATATCAATGCTGATAATGTTGCAGAAAAATTAGCAGGATTAGATGGCTTATTGGTGGCACCCGGATTTGGATTGAGAGGAGTGGAAGGTAAAATATTTGCTGTTCAATATGCACGTGAAAACAAATTGCCCTTTTTTGGAATATGCTTGGGTATGCAAATGGCTGTAATCGAATTTGCCAGAAATGTACTATCCATGCCGGGAGCACATTCAACAGAAATGGATCCTACCACTGCTTTTCCGGTGATTGATTTGATGGAGGAACAAAAGAATATAACGGCAAAAGGAGGAACGATGCGCTTGGGTAGTTACCCTTGTGCCATACAGTCGGGAACTTTAGCGCATACCATCTATGAAGAGAATTTAATTAACGAACGTCACCGTCATCGTTGGGAGTTTAATAATAAATACCTAGAACAGTACGAAAAAGCCGGTATGAAGGCTAGCGGTAAAAATCCGGGAGCCGGTTTGGTAGAAATCATTGAATTAACTGATCATCCATTCTTTATCGGCGTTCAATATCATCCGGAATTAAAAAGTACCGTAGAAAATCCACAACCTATTTTTGTTCATTTTATTAAAGCGGCAAAAAAATACGCTGAGCAAAGAAATGTAATCGGAAATCCTTTGTTGGAAAGTGAAATGATTTAAGCGTAACTTATCGTTAACAGATCATTATCATTTACACTTTAAACGCGAGAGCGATTTAACCATCTATTCCGTTATCTTTGCGCCCAATTTTCAAGGGAATTAATTATTAAAGTAAGCAAAATGAAATCATTCTTTACCACTTTATTAGCCTTTTTATCTATTTCAACTGTTATTGCACAACCCAAGGGGTTAGGCAAAAGTGATCCGGAAGCAAAAAAAATATTAGATGCAGTTAGTGCAAAATTTAAAAGTTATAAAGCTGTACAAGCAAAATTTAGCATCACCACCGAAAATGCTGCAGGAAAATCGTTAGGTAGTAAAACCGGTACTGTTTTTATGAAAGGCAATAAATATCGCATAACAGTTACAGGACAAGAAATTTATTGTGACGGTTCCTCCGTATCTACTTATGACAAGGCTGCCAATGAGATTACCATTACAAAAGTTGACCCTAGCGCCAATACCATTACCCCGCAAAAATTGTTTACCAATTTTTATGATAAAGATTTTCTTTATAAATTGAATGGAGACGTTACTTTAGGCGGAAAAAAAGTTAAAGAAATTGAATTGACGCCAATTGATAAAAGTAAACCATTTTTTAAAGTGCTTTTATATGTGGATGCTACCACTAATAGTATTGTAAGTACTAAACTATTCGAAAAATCCGGTAATAGATTTACGTATAATGTACTTTCCTTAACTCCTAATGTTAATCTTACGGATAATTCATTCGTTGTGGATGCAAAAAAATATCCGGGTGTTGAAATCGTTGATTTACGATAATCGTTCGAAAGCTATTTAAAAATAAAGGGTTCCCAAACAGGAACCCTTTATTTTTAAGTTTAAGAAGGTTTTAAAATTTCAAAAGTCCGATTTATTCATTATAAAAAACTTCTTTTATCAATACGATTTAGCGTAAGCCTATCAATAATCATTGTTATGGCTAGCCGTTTTAGGTTTGGGTTTGTCGGCCGGTTTAGCCGGCGCAATTGCATCTGTTTTGGGTAGTTTTTTAGCCGGTCCGCCATTCTTTCTTGCTGTATCTTTTGCAACAGTTTTAATCTCACTTTCAATCGGAACGCCGGAGCCTTGATTGTCATCTAAAGGCATATCGCTAAAATCATCTGCAGTACCATTTCCTTGGTCTTCACTCACGGTGCTATCACCATTTTGAGCAATCGTAGCAAAATCAGCCCAAATAGGATCATTGGCTTGAGATGCCGGCACTTCAAATTTTGTTAATCCGCCATAGGGTAATTTTTTATCGGCATAAACCTTCTTCATAAAATAGCCCCATTTTGGCAATGACATTTCACTACCGCCTCCGGTATTATAAATACGAATAAAAGGATCATCGCAACCTAGCCAAGTTCCGGCAATTAAATCCGGTGTATAACCAATAAACCAACCATCAGCATTATTATCAGTAGTACCTGTTTTACCGGCTGTTTCTACCGGAATACCATAATTCATTAATGAACGCCCGGTGCCAAATTGTACCACACCTTGCATCATTTTAACCATGGTATAGGCATCGTTTTCATTAATCACTTGTTTGGTTTCGGCTGTAAATTCTTGTAAAATATTTCCGTTTTTGTCTTCAATTCTTGAAATGAAAATCGGCTCTGTATTAAAGCCTTTATTTGGAAACATGGTGTAAGATTGCAACATTTCCAATAATGGAATTTCGCCTACGCCCAATGCTATTGAAGGATAGGGAGGAAGCGTGGTTTTGATACCGCATTGTTGTGCGAATTCAATGGTGCGTTTAACACCGATGGTTGACATTAAATGCCAGGCTGCACCATTTAAGGATTTTGCCAAGCAATAAGCCATTGTTCCACCGGCCGTGCTAATTGTTTTTCCGCCCAAGGTTAATGGACCGCCCGGAATATAGGTACTAGGTGTATAGCCTGCATCTTGCACGGCAAGGGTATATAATAAAGGTTTAAAGGTGGAACCCACTTGGCGTTGCGCCGTAACATGATCAAACTTAAACCATTTAAAGTCGTTACCTCCAACCCAACATTTAACTTCACCTGTTTTGGGATCCATGGCAACAAATGAAGTTTGTAAAAGTTGTTTATGATATTTGATAGAATCACGAGGTGTCATTACCGTATCAATTTCACGATTAGCATTCCACGCAAAGATTTTCATACGTACCGGAACGGTGAAGGTCTTTTTAATATCTTCCTCCTTCATCTCATCCTCTTTTAAGTTTCGCCAACGCTCACTTATTTTCATGGCTTGTACGATAGCCGATTCATACTCCTTCCAGATTTTTTCACTATTGTATTTAAGGGTGCTATTTAATTTTTGCTGAATGATTGGTTGATGTTGAACTACTGCTTCCTCTGCATATTGCTGCATTGTACTATTAATCGTGGTATATATTTTTAGCCCATCTCGATACAAATCATAGTTTTCATCTGTTTTAGGGTTTTTATTTTTCTTACACCATTCGCGCATTTTTTCTGCCAACACGGTACGGAAGTAAGGAGCAATTCCCACATTTTCATCGGCTTTTTTGTAATTTGTAATGAGTGGTTTTGCTTTAAAACCTTTCGCTTCTTGTGCATTTAAATAATGTTGTTTACAATCAACCATACGTTCGATAACGGTATTTCTGCGATTTAGTGCAGCAACCGGGTGTCGAATTGGATCATAAATAAATCCTTTTAACATGCCCACCAAAACGGCGGCTTCTTCTAAATTTAAATCAATAGGTTCTTTTTGGAAATAGGTGCGTGAAGCATTACGAATACCATAATTATTTCCCCAAGGAGCTCTGTTTAAATATAGCGTTATAATTTCTTCCTTAGTAAAATTGCGTTCCAGTTTAACAGCAATTATCCATTCCTTAATTTTTTCGATACCACGTTTTAAGATATTGCTTCGGCCTTGGCCTAGCATCATTTTTGCTAATTGCTGCGTTATCGGACTACCTCCGCCATCGGTGCCTAATTTAAGAACAGCTCTTGCAACCGCACGAGCATCAATACCGGAATGCTCATAAAAATTTTGATCCTCGGTAGCAATTAAAGCTTTAATTATGTTGGGAGAAATTTGACTGTATTTTACCTCACTTCTATTTTCGGCATAATACTTACCCATTAATTTACCATCGGCTGTATAAATCTCGCTGGCTAAATCGGCTTCCGGATTTTCTAATTCTTTAAGAGAAGGCATTTTGCCAAATACACCAAAATTGGCTAGGGTAAAAATGAGTACCACGATGCCTAAACCCCAAGCAAATGTTTTCCATAAAATTCTAACTGACTTACTCATATCCCAAATATTATGCTGATGTGTTTTACGATTGAAATAAACAACGGTGAACGCAAATCCTACGCATTAGAAAGCGGATGGAAATTGTTGTTTCAGTAATGCCTTGTATCCATTCAAATCTTTTGAATTCTTCATCCTTACTAAATTGTCCGAATCAATCAAAATGAAATAATATTTATTGGCAGGCAACCAAGAAATTTCATCCGGCGCAGCCCTTCTTATTTTTTGCAAAAATTGTAAAGCTTCGTTTGCATCAGCAAAACTTGAGAATACAATGAGTGCTAAAGTATTGTCGATTGCATCTCTGCTAATCGTTATATTTTGAGATCCAAAGTTTGAACCAACATAGCGTGTCATTGCATTTTTTCCTTCATTAATATAAGTACCATCCACTTTGTCTAAAACCATGATTACTTGGTGCGTATTGGCATGTACAAACTGATAAGGGCCACTTATAGCATTTTTAACAATCAGTCCCGAATCACTTACTACCGGAATACCTTTATTTAAAGGTTGAACAATGTTTTTGAGCGAATCCGGTAATGACTTTGGCGTGCGAATTAAGTTGTTATCGTTTCTAACCAGTTTAACTCTTTCCGGTGCTACAGTCATCGAATCTTCTGGATATCGTTTTACTTCCAATTTTGTGAGATATGATTCAATCTCAATTCTTCTATTGAGTACATCAATTAATTTTTCGGCCCTCGGCTTAAGTTTTGATTTTGGATAGAGCGCAATTATTTTCCCTAACACATCCTTCGCAATACTATCATTCTTCTGCTTGACATGATAAACTGCTTCGATATACAACAATTGCGGACTCCAGTATTGATTTCCAAAAATGCTATCCGCTTTTATTTTTTCTTGCAAAGCAGCTTGGAAATTACCTTCAATAAAGAGATTGTAAATAGCCTGATATCTGTTTGTTCCCTCTTTAGTTTTTTCTCCAGGTTTGGCTAAAGCAGCAGGATTGTTGAGCATTTTGGTACTCTTTGAATCCCTGAAATTGGTATTTAAAATGTTTTTATAGTAATTGGCTTTTGCGGTGTTACCCAATTTGGTGTAACAATAAAACATGCCAAAATGAATTTCACCATTATAAAGTGAATCTGGAAATTTCAATAAAGAGCTATCATAGGTTTCGATAGCTATTTGATAATCCTCCAATTCGTTTTGATATAATTTGGCAAGATAAAAAAGATTGGAAGCATGCAGATTGATACTATTTGTCATAGCTTCTGGTGTTAATGGCAAATGACTCATTAAGCCTTCAAACGACAAATCTTCTTCTTGTCCATTTGTACTTTCGGTAGAATTGCCATTTAAATTTTTGTTTCTTCCGCCATAATTGTCAAAAGATTGTCCGTCTTTTGAATCATTTCCTTTTTTAGGGTCGGCGATTGCAACAGGTGCTGCATCAATATCATCGGGATTCATATTGCCTAAACCTCCGCCGGGTAGGCCACTATTTTGGGAAGAAGCACTATTGGCGTTTGAAGAGGCATTTTTCCTTCTCCAATTATCGGTATTGGTTCGGGTTCCCCATTTTCTTTTAAATTCAGAAAAGCCTTTTGATTTTATAGAAGCATTATAAAAATACCATTCGCCCGAATTCTTTGAGCTAGCAAATAAATCTGTTGGTTCACTAGTTTTATTGGCAAAATCGAGCATTGGTCCTTGATCAAAACTGTCATCTGCATTTAAGCCTTTAGCTTTGCGTAATTTTTTTGAAAGTTTTTTTACAAAAGCTATTCTTTCTGCCTCCGGCAACAACGCAATTCTTTGCAAACTATCCTCGCGATGAATAATCGCCAATCTTTCTACAATTTTTGATAATGCCGTTCTTCTAGCTTGAATATTAGCAATTGTTTCCGTTAAAGTTGTGTCGCCGTTTTGTAAACTATCATAATAATTATAGGCCTGTTGGTACTTTCTTTGTTCGTAGGCTATATCACCTAACCTAATAAATGCCTTGTTCTTGTACGTAACATTGCTTTCATTATTTTGATAACTTTTGATATATAATTGAACCGCTTGAGCAGTATCAGGCTTTACTAAAGCTAATTCTCCTGCTGCATAAAATAAAATATCACGGTATTTTTCAAAGTTATCTTTACGTGTTAATTTAACTAAGTTTTGAATGCCTTTATCTAATTCTTTGGGGTCGTTGCCTTTGCGCATCTTTGCATTGTTCATCTGCGCATAAATATCCATTAAAGGGTTGGTTGTATGAATAGATGCACGGTTATAATAGATGGAGGCTTTGTCGTATTGACCATTCATTTCAAATAATTGTGCCAACAAAAATTCAGATCGGGCTTTATCTTGTTTATTACCGCTTACTCCTAAGGATGTTTCCAAGTAGGAGGCTGTACTATCGTAAATTTGTTGACGATAAAACCAATAAGCATTTACTTCCCCTAAGTCATCCTTTAAGCGTTTGGGTAGGTTGGGGTCTTGTTGAAGGATATTAATCAAACCGGCTGCTGCGCTAAAGTCATCGCGTTCAATATAGGTGCGTGCCATCCAAATCAACGCATCATTTCTGCTGGGTGGTTGTGCGGTTAATTTTTGAAGGATATTTTGTTTTTCTGCATTGGCAATGCTAATTGAACCTTTTGCGGCATTGCCGGTAGAACCTACAATTCTACTATCATCTTCATCTTTCTTTCTTGGAAATAAATTGTAATTGATAAATTGAAAGGTAGCTGCAGCCGAATCAAAATCTTTTCTGAGAAAATATGCTTTACCCATTAACAAATACATATTGTCAATCCAGGCATTTCGTAAATCATGCAATAGTATACCGGCTGTTGCTTTTAAAATAACAGAATCTAATTCGTTTTTTTGACCTGCAGTATTTTCTAATGTATAAGGATAAAATGAAAGCAATTTTGAATAATCATCAACTTGTGCTAATCGGGCATTTTCAATTACGGCATTAATTTTATTATTGGCATTAAAATAGTAATTGTAATGCGTATAGTTATTTTGAAATACTCTTCGGATAATGGTGAATTTTTTCTCTGCCAATTTCTCAGAAGCTAATTGACGATTTTCAAATTTCTCCGGTTTCTTTTCCTTTCCTATTAGGTCAATCGTCCACATGGGCTGTGATTGCGCCAGCAAAGAAAACGAGCAAAAAAAAGAGAAAATGGTTACTATGAAAAATAACTTTTTGAGCATGCGAAATTGATTGATAAATTGCGCATAAATATCGGTGATTTTTTGCAATTTGACCGGATAATGACTTGGGTTTCTTAATTTTAACACCGAATAAAGTTATATGTCTAAATTTGATACCAAAAGCACGCTAAAGCGCTTACGTAATCGCTACCGATTAGTGGTAATGAATGAAGACACCTATGAGGAAGTTGTTAAGTTTAGATTGAGTAGATTATCGGTTTACATTGTTTTGAGTAGCGCCTTTGTAATGTTTACCATTTTTACGGTTGCAATTATTATTTTTACTCCTATCAAATATTATTTACCCGGGGTGGGTTATGGGGATGTAAAGCAACAACGTGAGTATAAACTACTTAAAATAAGAACCGATTCGATGGAGACTAACTTAAAAGCAAAGCAGCAATATTTGGATGATTTGAAGAAAATGTTAGAAGGTAAAGTGGTTAAATTGGATACAACGAAACTTGAGCTACCAAAAATTGAAAATGAAACAGAGTAGTTTTTTTATTTTTTAAAAAATTGATATACAATACTTTAAAATACTTTTATTATCTTTTAATTCTAGTTAATTAGCTATGTTCAACGCAAAAAACCGCAATACTGACACTCCTGTAGGAAGTACAACCATTATTGGAGCAGGTACCCTCATTGAAGGAGATATCAGCAGCAATGGGGATATTAGAATTGATGGTACATTAAGGGGTAATTTAAAGGGGAAAGCTAAAGTTTTAATCGGTAACGATGGAGTGGTAGAGGGGGATGTAACTGGGCAAGATGCGGATATTTTAGGTAAAGTAACCGGTCAATTAAAAATAAAAGGACTATTACAATTAAGAGGAAACTGTAGTGTTCAAGGAGATATTTTTGCAGGAAAATTAGAAGTAGAGCCAACCGCTACGTTCAATGGTAGTTGCCATATGGGCGCCAATGTGGTAGAATTGAATACAGCCGAAATTTTAAGTAATGTAGCCGTAAATCAATAATCCTGGTGATGGTCTTTTAATTAACTTTTTTCAAATATTTTGATTCGGCATTGTCAAATGGCGGATTCAATCAAGTATCAATCAATATGAAATCCATCTTCACTTCATTGCGCTCTTTTTTAATTCTATTTGTTTTGGTTAGTGCTTTTTTATTTAGTTTTCAGCCGCAGTTAAAGCAATGGGGAGTAGATTTTAACGTAGTTGCCATTGCAAATATCCTTCTCTTATTATTAAGTATCATCACTTTTTACATGCAACATAAGGCTGTTCAAAACAGTAATCCAAATGTTTTCATAAGAAGTGTAATGGGCGGAACACTTTTGAAAATGATGGTATCGGTTATAGCGGCAGCTGTTTACATTGTAGCAAATAGAGAAAATTATAGTAAGGGAGCCATTTTACTTTCTATGGGTTTATATCTTGTTTATTTAGGGTTGGAAGTAGTGATTGGCACTAAAATGAATCGGCAAAAAAAATGAGCAAAAACGAAGCTCCACTTCAAGCTTTACAGTCTTTTTTACCGCCCGATTCTTTTGATGAAGTGGTACAATATTTATTAGATCACAAAGTTCATCTTACCATTACCCGTGAACGCAAATCTGTTTTAGGTGATTATAGAAATCGCTTTGCCGATAAGAACCATCGCATTAGCGTAAATGGCAACCTTAATCCCTATTCATTTTTAATAACCCTTCTGCACGAATTAGCACATTTATTTACGTATGAAAAATTCGGACATCGTGTGGCTGCACATGGTGAAGAATGGAAACGCGAATTTGGGATTTTACTTGCCGCATTTATTAAAAAGCAAATATTTCCTGCAGATATTACCAAAGCCCTTTTGCATTCGGTTCATAATCCAGCGGCAAGTAGCTGTGCGGATGTGCAACTCACTAAAGTGCTGCGGCAATATGATCCACATAAAAAAGGGCAGGTATTTATTGAAGAATTACCTAATGGCGCATGTTTTAAAATTGAAGACGGGCGCGTATTTCGAAAAGAATCCTTATTAAGAAAAAGGTATCGTTGTATAGAAATAAAAACCGGACTAACTTATTTATTTAGTCCGGTTTTTGAAGTAATCCCTATTCAACAAAATAGTTGAAAATTTTGCTAATAAATAATAGAAATTATAGTTTTAATAGTTGTGCAACTTTCTTTTCAAGTACCGGCAACTCCTCATCAATTGCCGCAATTAAGCCATTTTGATCAATTAAAAATGTGGCCGGTATGGCTTCCACACCATATTTTGCTGCAGAGGTAGCACTCCAACCATCCGGATCGATTACCTGCAAATAAGGTAGCTTATCTTTTTTGATAGCCGCTTTCCAAGCTTTGGGTTTGTCATCAATTGATACGCCTAATATTACCAACCCTTTATCTTTAAATTTATTATACAGCGCCACCATATGCGGATTTGCAGCTCTACAGGGTCCACACCAACTTGCCCAAAAATCAACAATTACAACCTGTCCTTTTAAATTAGAAAGCTTTACCACACTGTCTTTCGTGTCGGGTAAAGCAATCTCCGGTGCCGGTGATCCAATACGAACCTGTGCTTTTGTTAACAACAAACTAAAACTCAAACAAATAAGCGTGAATACTTTTTTCATGCATTTTTTTTTGAAAGATAAAGACTTAAAACTAAATTTTTTGTGAACATTGCGACTTCTTTTTTAAAATGAAAAAGTTCGCAGCTTATTATTTCTGCGAACTTTTTTCTATTACCAAAGATAAATATAGTTTTATGCTTGTAACACTAATTGAATCTCTGCAAAAATCTTCACTTCATCACTAACCAAAACACCACCGGCTTCGGTTACAGCGCTCCAAGTTAAACCAAAATCTTGGCGATTAATTTTACCTGATAAAGTAAACCCGGCTTTCGTGTTTCCGTAAGGATCTTTTGCCACACCACCGAATTCAACTTTTAAGGAAACCGTTTTTTCGTTGCCTTTAATATTTAAAACGCCCGTTAAAACGTATTCTTCATCCTCTTTTTTGGAAAAGTCGGTTGAAATAAATTGGATTGCCGGATAATTTTCTGCATCGAAAAAATCTGCACTTTTTAAATGTCCGTCTCTTTGCTCATTACCGGTAGAAATACTTCCTGTTGCAGCACTGAACTGAATGTTGGCACCGATAAAGTCTTCCGATTCTGTAGTTGCCGATGCATCGAATGTTCCAAAACTTCCGGTAACATTCGTAATCATTAAGTGTTTTACTTTGAATTGTATTTCGCTGTGTGTGGGGTCTAATACCCAAGTTGTAGTTGCCATAATGTTTTTAATTTTAGTGCAAGCTACATACCTTTCAATGTTTAAACATTGAACTAGGTTAAGATTTTAAATTCATGTTAACTGAATCACTTTTTGTTGTGCATGACTTATTTCAGCAGCGTTTAAAATTTGAATTACTGCCAGTGCAATTTCCTGAGTAACCGGAGGAGCAGAATTATTGCGAATGGCTTGATAGAGTTGTTCGTAAAATTCTAGATAATTCCCGGGCAAAGTGGATATGTTTTTTCGGATATCCTTTACCTCGTTCGTATAATGGATCAAACCTTTAGGTTGACTTATTTCTATGCCATAGCTTGGATCTAAGGGTGAAAGGCCTTGCAACAATTGAAATTCTTGAATATCGGTGCGTTCTTTCATAAAGCTACCGTTTACCCCATTTGCAACAAAGGACGGTAATGCTTCCTTCGTTAAAAATCCGCCCCCCAATTTAACGGTGATTTGCGGATAATAAAGCATCAATTCGAACCAATCGGGCACCAAAGCGTTTGGCCTGGTGGTGCGAATGTTTGCAAAAATTTTATCCGGTAATCCAAAAAGAACCAAGGCCTGATCAACAATATGTGGACCTAAATCATACAAGATTCCTGCTCCGGGCAATGGCGTTTCTTTATGGATTTTTGGAGAAACTTCAGGTTTATATCGATCAAAACGTATCGAAACATCAACAATATCGCCAAGTGCACCACTTTCTAAAACTACTTGAAATGTTTTAAAGTCGCTGTCAAATCTCCGATTTTGATATACCGTTACAACTTTATTCATTTTTTTTGCAACCTCAAACAATTCAAGTGCTTCTGCGATTGTGGGGGTAAATGCTTTTTCAACTAGCACATTTTTTCCGGCTAGTAAACAAGCTTTTGCCATTTCAAAATGTGTGTAATTAGGCGTATTTACAACCACTAATTCAATCGCATCATCTTGCAATAAACTTTCTAAACTTGTATAAGAATGACAGGATGGATAGTCTTGTTTTATTTTTTGTTGGCTGCGTTCCCAAGCACCTATTAATTCAAATCCGGGATGCGCGTTTATAAAAGGCGCGTGAAAAAGTTTACCCGACATGCCGTAGCTCAGTAGGGCAGTTTTAATGCTATTCATCATTGATTTTGCATAAAGTTAAAAAGAAATTAAGGCAAATTTTCGAGTACAATTGCAAATAGGCGATTGTACCTAATAATTGTTTAGCGCAACAAAACTGTTGTTCCTTTTTGTTCGATCCATTGGCCGGTATCAATATGTTTGTATTTTAGGTACCAAACATAAGTACCCGGATCTAGAGGATTGCCTTTGAATTTGCCATTCCATTTAATTTGCCAATTGGTGGTTTCAAAAACTTTTTGACCTAAACGGTTGTACACCATGAAAATGAGGTTAGTGGCTTTATATGCATTTGTAGGATATAGAAAGTCATTCAATCCATCGCCATTAGGCGTAAATGCCTTGGGCACAGCAATATAACAATTGCCAACCACTCTCAAAGTGCTATAAGCGGTATCAGAACAACCGATATCATTTTTAACAATTAAGGAAGTGGTAATATCTTGGGTAATATTATTGGTTATATAATATTGACCCGCAGGCGTCGGAAGTGTACTGATTGAACCATTGCCAAAATCCCATTTCCAAGCACGAATCGTTCCGATACTTTTATCCTTAAAGGTTGCCGGTTCATTCGGGCAAACAACGGCAGTATTTTCCAATTTAGCTTCAAGGTAATTATTAAGGGGAATAACGACTGTTGCTGAATCGGTGCAGGTGCCATTAGAAACAGCCAAACTAAATGTTTTATCGCCAAATATTGAATATACAATTGAAGTGTCTTGTGCTAAACTGATTATATTGTTTGAGATATTCCAATGCCAACTATTCACATGATTGGCGCCATTATGGCTAACGCGAATGGTATCATAAACGCAACCTAATTTCACTTGGTAATTAAATCGGGCACTTACTGTGTCTTTAGACTGTACCGTTAATGTTGATCCGGCTTGTGTTTCTTTTGCACATTCGTTTAAAATGGTGTTGCCATCTGTTCCAACTTTAAGTGTAATACGATAGGATCCTGCACTCATTATATTTTGGTCCATTTTAACCCTGATAATATTGCTCAAACCATTTACATCACAATCACCATTGGCACCCGTTACTACAACCGGTCCCTCTGGTCCGGTAATGGTAAAATCGCTACCATCTGCAGCAATGGTATTGCACAACATCGGACGGTTAAATGCAAGTATTAGTTCTCCTGGTTTACAACCTAAAGGTAAAATACTATCCATAGGTGTAGGTATTAAAGGGTAAACTGTAACCGCCATCGAATGGCCGTTAATAATTTCTCGTTTACAGTTGTCCAATAAGTTATTTCCGTCAGAACCTGGTCGAATAGTGATGGTATAGTTTCCGGGAGGAATAGGAGAGCCGAGCGTAACAACAATGGAATCCATATCAAAACTGTTATTACAATTTACGCCTTGTGCTGAAATGATATTGGCAATTGGTGGAGTCAGAAAAAATTCACTACCATTAGCTGTTAGGCTATTGCATTTCATTTTTTTATTGAGCTTAATCGACATTTGTGTGCCATCACAGATAGCACGTGCTTTTACCAATTCAGGAGTTGTTGGATCAATTATTCCGGCTGTTCCCCCGGCAAAAGACAAGCCATATCCGCTTTGAGCACCTCCGGCAAAATGGCTAACTAATAATATGTATTCGTGTCCTGCAATCAAATTTGGCATTGAACTGAATAGCGGTCGAAAAGGACCTCCACCTACCGAGCCGCATACCGTTAAGGTTGTGCCGGCAGAAGATGCACCGGTAATACCGGGTTCTCCCGACCAATTACACGCTACAAAAAGTGTGCGATCGGTGTAAACATCATTTGGGTCGCGATTGGTAATATCAAATAATTGCCAATCGTAATCGTCGCTTAAATTATTGGGAGTAATCTTAAAGCCAAGCGTGCCTGAAGTGAAACAGCTTATTCGATACCAAAATGGATTGATATCAGATAGAAAATCTGTACAACCGGGTGTGGGAATTTGACGTCCACCACATGGCGGTACTTCAGCTTGTGTAAAGGTATCTGTTCCGCAAACAGGAAATGCCGAAGCCGGACTTTGTCCGAGCGTTGTACAGTTTTGCGAATAAGATAAAACCGAGATACCAATAAAAAATAGTAGTATAAATCCTTTCAACATATGCATGCACAGCAAAATTAACTGTTATAATTATTGTGACCTAAGTAAAGACAAGCTTAGGAAACAATTTTAACAATGTTCTATCAATAGCAATAATGACAACAAATAGCAGGCTAGAGTTGCCTTTATTCAGAATTAAATTTTACCAAAAACGAAAATTATTCAATTTGAAGTTGGGTTTAAATGCATTTTAAAGCAGCAACTGTACGTTGGATTTTTGCTCGGTTTTGGGTGACGCACTTTATAAATAAAGAAGCTTTTACCTAAAAAATGTTTCAATTGGGAAACAAAAGGAATAAGAATTATTTAAAACAAAGAACAAAAAAAAGGCTGACTCCATTTATGAGACAGCCTCTTTGCATTTTAGTATTTATATTGAAATTATTTCAATTCTGCAGAAACGGTAATTTTTGGTTCGTTGTTTACTTTACCACCAGCGTTACCAACTTGGTAATCGCTTAATTTAAAAGTAAATTCAGCTGTAGCAACTATACTTCCACCTTTAACTTCGATGGTTGCAGGAGCCGTTAATTCTTTATCAATACCATGTAAAGAAAGGGTACCGGCTACAGTTACTTTGTAAGAACCGTCTTTTGCAAAGTTTACCGCTTTCAAATCAGTAATTTTACCGGTGAAGCTAGTGGTAGGATATTTTTCTGAATCTAACCATTTTGGGCTATTAAAATGCTCTTGAATAGTTGGATTACTGAAATTAAATCCTTTCACTTGGGCTTCAAATGCAACTGTACCGCTTTTTGCATCGATAGCAGCAACAACTGTGTTGTTATCAGCCTTAGGTAACGCATCTTTTTCTGTGGTAGCATCAAAGCTAACTTTAGCCGAAGTTGTAGTCTTTTTTTGTGCAAAGGTTACAGCAGTTGTTAAAGCCAATGCTGCGAGTAAAATTGTTTTTTTCATTCGTGTGTGTGTTTTATTTATTAAAAAATTTAATTCGAAATGCTACATCTTTTAAAGGTAATGGAATTGGTTTCTAAAATTTTGCTATAGGTTCCATTACTACAAGATCCTTTTATAGCAACCAAATCACCTTGTTTTACTTGTTTAACTTTTTCTGCATCTTGTGGTTGGAAGGCGAAAATTACATAGGACCCGGTAAGCGTATCAACCATCTTTAAATTTACAGTTGAGTCGGCTTTTTCAATTTCGGCAATATTGCCTTTTACCAAAACAATTTTTTCAGAGTACTTTTTATTTGCAGAGGCAAGGTCTTGCTTAAATTCTTGAATAAAAGGTAAAGCGTCCACTGTAAAATCAGGTTTTATCTCAGCAGTATTTTCATGCTTTTGATTAAATAGGTACCAAACGGTGGCAGAACCAGCTAATAATACTAGCAATATGCCCCAAACAATTATTTTTTTATAGTTTTTCTTTGTTGACATAATATAATCTTGATTTACAAATATACAATGTTTAAACATCGACAAGCATATTAATCCATCATTTTGATATGCTTTTGCGAAATCTTAACATAGGTTAAGAAAATCTACCAAAATCCTAAAGCTTATTCTAGTTAGGTTTTGTGAATTTGAAGTTTTTTTTTCAAATCTTTATAATAGTCAGCGATTTATGACGTTATTTTGAGGAGAAATATCGTAATTCGGTAAGTAAAGCATTAAACTAAGCTGTATGATAGAAATTAATTTACACAGAAAGAGCGGCGATTTTGGATTTGAGGCGATTGATGCAAATGGTCATGTTGCAAGAATGGATACAAGCGATGAATCAGGTGGATTGGATTTTGGCATTCGTCCCATGCAAATGTTACTAATGGGTTTAGGTGGTTGTAGCGCCATCGACATTGTAACTATTTTAAAAAAGCAACGCCAACACATTGAAGATTTTTCCATTAAAATTCAAGGTAAACGCGAACCAGGGAAAGAGCCATCCTTATGGCAAACCGTGCATATTCAATTTATATTAACCGGAATTATCGCTTCTGAAAAAGCAGAACGGGCATGCGATTTATCCATGAATAAATATTGTTCAGTTGCTGAAACTTTAAAATTAAGCGGCACCAATCTTACTTGGGAAGTGGTTGTGAGGAATGGATAGTGAAACATTTCCCAACAAAAAAATCCTGAAGTAATTTATACACTTCAGGATTTTTTTTATAAGGCCATTAGACTACAGCCTCGAATATCTGAATGATCTAATCTTCCAATCACTTCAAATTGTTGATTCGGGTGTAAACGTCCTACATCATCCGTTGCAATAAAGGAACAAGAATATAAATTGGCCAAATCAATAATATTGATGGCAGCAGTATGCGTATTTTTTACCCTACAAATCAAATTTAATGGATCATCTTCGGCACGCAATAGCACTTTCATCCAAGGTGGACATTCAAATAAACCATCCGCTTTTGCATAGGCTTGACTCAATAATTCGGTCATCCCATATTCGGCATGAATTTGTTGCACTCCAAAAGCTGATTTAAGTTGTTGATGCACTTCCGCTCTAGTTAATTCTTTCTTTCTGCCCTTCATGCCACCTGTTTCCATAATGGTTATATGGGATAAAGATTGGGGATAGTTTTCTGCAAAATCAAGTAACGCAAAAGTTACTCCAATTAATAAAGTTGGTTGTTGCTGTTTTTCTAATGCGGATAATGTATTAGCCAATGCAGCTTGATCATACAAGTAAAATCCACTTTTAGGATGGGCGCTCTTTTTCACCAACGCATCTACCATATATACCAAAGATGAATGTTTCCTTTCCAAATAATTGGGTAGTAAACCAATTATACAAGTGTTACTTAAATCTCCGTAAAAATGATATAACGCTTTATTGAAACTGGTTTCATAAATAGCAATAT
>JBJOQA010000073.1:0-5551 GCA_046050225.1 Bacteroidota bacterium
GCATAAACCAATGCTGGCAAAGGTGGCGGCTAATAAAAATAAACCGATATAACTTCCGGCAATGCCGCCGCCATCAATATTACCGGTTGCGCTTAGGCTTTTTATGCATAAAACATAAACAAGTGTGGGGATGATCACAAAAATGAGCACGATTAAAACCGAAAGATATTTGCCATTTACAATTTGCCAACGGGTGAGCGGCCGTGTTTGTAATAACTCAAAAGTGCCTGTTTTAAACTCATCTGCAAGCGCGCGCATGGTAATGGCGGGTACCAGAAAAATTAAAATCCAGGGAGCCAATTCAAAAAATTTATCAAGCGTGGCATAACCGTAATCAAAAATATTACTGTCTTTCAGTACAAACAGAAAGAGGCCATTCATCAGCAAAAAGAGGATGATGGCAATATATCCCGAAAGATTGCTGAAAAATTGTTGCAGCTCTTTTTTACAAATACTCCACATAGTGTAATAAAAATTGCTGCAATTTACTACTTCGGCACTACAAACGTATGAAAGGCTTTATGAATCATTAAATGCTGCTTATTCAATAAGTTGGGTTGTTTTTTGGCTGGCTAAGAACCTTGAGTAAATTTTAAATAAGGCGATACAATTTATAAGCCATGAAATGAATTAAAAATGATATAAGCTATTGATAATAAACAATAAAAAAATTAATTTAAAATAAATATAAAATTCGTGCAGCATATTGTAAACAGTCGTTGTCTTTTCTCCCGTACTGCTTTAAGCAATTTTCACCTAACATACTACCTTAACTGTTTACCCGAACGAAAATTTGATTGCCTGCCTGCATCGATTTGTTCGGGATTTATTTTTTTTGAAAGTTGTTGACCAAAACAAACTGCCTATCCCCCGCGTAATACCGGGGGATTTTTTATGGAATTTATCATTATTGTTATCCCTGCAATTACTTAACAAGATGGAGACATGCTTAGCTTGGCTCAACTTGTATTCAAAACTTAAAAACTACATTACGCATGAAAAAAGTAATTGCTTTGTTGGCGTTGGGTTACTGGATGATGCCGGTAAATGCGCAACAAAAGAAAAATGCACCGCCACCACCACCGCCGCCACCTCCGGCTCATGCAAAACATGCATCACCGCCCCCGCCCCCGCCGGCGCCACCCAAGGTAGAAGAAGTTAAGGCCCCACCACCACCTCCTCCGCCACCTCCGCCACCTGCAAAAAAGAAAAAAGGTAGTGTGGATGCCTGATAAATAGGGATAGATTCAGTATAAAATATAGCAAATCGGCCGACGAAAGTTGGCTGATTTTATTTGCGGGAAGGCCAATTGGCAACAAATACACCCAAAAGAATTACCAGTAAGCTGCCAATTTGCGGCAAACCGATGGATTCGTGATAAATCCAGCCCCAACCTAAGGCTACGAAAGGAATGCCGTAAGTAACCATGCTGGCAAATATAGGACTGGCTCTTTTCAGTAGCACATAAAACAGTATTGTTGCAATAGCGGTGCTAGAAATACCTAACAAAGCCGATGCGCCGATTCCAATCAATAAATCCGGGTTTTGCAGCGGCAGTTTGAAAAAGCCGGTTGTAATTAATATAATGAGTGCCGGGATGGCATTCATTGATAATGATACGGATGCAATATGGATAGAGGGGATATTTTTTAAGTGCTTGGCCACCATATTTACATTGAAACCATACATAAACGTAGCGATGATAATAAAGAGTACATAGGTAAGCTGACTGTTTTCGCCGAAATGGCGATTACTGAGCAGCAGTAAAAAACTGCCCGTAAAGGCTAAAAGGATACCGATTACTTTATTGAGTGCTGTTTTGGTTTGAAAAAACAAGGCGCCGTTAATGATAACAAAGATGGGCGTGAGTGAGTTCAGTGCCCCGGCCAATGAGCTATCTACCCCTTCTTCGGCCAAGCAAAACAAAAAGGCGGGTAATAAACTACCTAAGGTTCCTGATAAAATTACCAGTGCCAGTTTGTTTTTAGGAATTAGCTTGAAAAAGCGAATAGCATTGGGAAGCAACACCAATCCGGATGCAACGATACGGATTGCTGCAACTTGATAGGCAGAAAGGCCGTTATCGAGCCCTAATTTCATTAAGATAAAGCTGCTTCCCCAAATTACTGCGAGTAGGGTAAATAGCAACCAATTCAGTAGGTTATTATTATTCACAGCGCAAAGTTGTAGATATCTTACAACAGTGCCAATTCATTTTTATAGGACAACGGTTGACAAAATGAATATTTGCCGTATATTTATTTCATACAACCATTTGAAACTGAACTGCATCTAAAAAAATCAAAAACTTAAACTTATGGGATTTATTAAAGAATTTAAAGATTTTGCCGTTAAAGGCAACTTGGTAGACATTGCTGTAGCCTTTGTAATGGGGGGTGCATTTGGTAAAGTGGTCACTTCTTTTACCGAAGGGGTGGTTTCTCCATTAATTGGTTTAATTGGCGGAGCTGATCTAACTAAAAATGTATTTAAGTTAAAAGATGAGATAAAAGATGAGGCCGGAAAAGTGATTCAAGAAGCGGTGACGGTTAAATATGGTGATTTTTTAACCGCCATTATTAATTTTTTATTGGTGGCATTTGTGATGTTTTTGGTAATTAAAGGAATTAATGCATTGAAAAAGAAGGAGGCAGCAGCTCCGGCTGAACCTTCCAGCACCGATAAATTACTCACAGAAATCAGGGATGCCCTTAAAAAGTAAAAAATATATATTACTTTCGCTGCGATTTTCCCTTATTGGGCGGGTCACTGTATTAATATAACATAAATTAGCATGAAAAGATTCTTCAGTTTACTGGCTGTTGTGGCGTTAGGCCTTTCAGCAACCGCTCAGGACGCATCTGTTAAAACGATGCAAGCAGCTTCTACTACCACAGTTTCAACAGATACATCTAAAAAATCCAAAAGCGGATGGTCAAAAGGCGTTAGTCTTGGACTTAATGTTACCCAAATTGGGAATAGCAATTGGGTTGCGGCAGGTGGAGACAAGTTTTCACTTTCTGTTGCCGGTTCATTAAATGCCTTTGCAAGTCGTCATTGGGGCCGTCATACTTGGGATAACGTTTTAGATGTAAACTATGCGGTAATCAATACTACCACATTGGGCGTACGTAAAGTAAACGATCGTATCGATTTTACTACCAAATATGGTTACAAACCAAAAAACTGGAATAAAGTTAGCTATACCGTTATCGGTCAATTGCGTTCTCAATTAGCAAGTGGATTTGAGTACGACTATTTTGGAACAACCGAAAAAAGAAGAAATTCAGGTTTCTTTGCACCGGCTTACATCGTAGTAGCTCCGGGTGTTGAGTGGAAACCCAATAGTTGGTTTACTTTGTACGGATCATTATTGGCTGCTCGTTGGGTAATTGTTTCTAACGGTGCTTATAGCTACAAATCTCAAGGTGGTATATTTAATGGTAACGTTGAAACGCCATTAGCTACGTTATATGGTGTTAATCCTGCAAAAGGACATCGCGGTGAATTTGGTGCATTTGTTACTGCATCTGTTAAGAAAGATCTTTTTACTAATGTAGCTTATTACAGCAAGCTAGATTTATACAGCAATTACGTTAAACGTGCAACAAATGTTGATATTTTCTGGACCAACCAATTTAAAGTGAAGTTGGGCAAATACTTCAATATTTCTTACACATTAGATATGTTGTATGATGATGATGTAGTTAACCCTGCTAAACCTTCTAGCCCAATTGGCTTGCAAACACTTTCAACTTTTGGTTTAGGTTTTGCTGCTAAATTCTAAAAAAGGCACTAACTTTTTTATACATTTGTTCCCCCGGTTCATCCGGGGGACTTTTTTTATATTGTAACTGAAATATTATGAGTACACCCTCTTATCAAATTAAATTAGATCAATTTGAAGGTCCGTTTGATCTCTTACTTTTCTTTATCGAAAGAGATGAGTTGGATATTTATAATATTCCAATTACCCGTATTACCAACGATTTCTTAACTTTTATTCACTCTACCGAAAGGTTGAATATTGAATTGAGTAGTGAATTTATCTTGTTTGTAAGTACGCTCATGCGTATCAAGGCTAAAATGCTAATTCCGCGTAAAGAGTTAGATGAGCATGGAAATGAAATTGATCCGCGCCAAGAATTGGTCGATAAAATTTTAGAATACCGCAAATTTAAAGAAGCCTCTCAACGCCTTGCCGAATTAGAGGAAGTTCGCTTACAAATGTTTAAACGCGGTAATGCGCATCGCGAATTATCCATCATTGGTGAAGAAGCGGGCGAAGGAACCGAAATTCAAACGGTAACCATGTTTAAGCTGATGAAGGCTTTTGAAAAAGTGGTACTGAAATTACAACAACGCAATAACAAACCGGTACATACCGTAGTTCAATACAACTACACCATGGAAGGAAGTAGGGAGTATATGTTGGAAGTTTGTAAACGCGAAAAAACTGTTCCTTTCGAGAAAATATTTGAAACCTGCGAAAATAGAATACATGCAATCTTCTTGTTTTTGAGCATGCTAGAATTGGTGCAACAAAAATATATGACCATCATTACGGGCGAAGGACGAAACAACTTTATAGTAGAGTTTAATGAGCACCGCGAAGAAGACATTGATACTACTTTGGATTACGACAACATGACTAGCTTTTCTTAAAAACCACGCTATTATTGACTTTCTGTCAGATTTTAGCTATGGCATTTAAATTGATGTTTAAACATCAAATATCAATATTATGACGATAGATAAATTTCCTGCAGCCGAAAGAGGTACTGCAGATTATGGCTGGTTAAAGCCCAATTACTATTTTAGTTTTAGTCAATATTACAATCCTAAGCGCGTACATTTTGGTATGTTGCGCGTGTTGAATGATGATTTTATAGCCGGAGGCGGAAAGTTTCATACCCATCCGCATGATAACATGGAAATTGTTACCATCCCGTTTACGGGTGCGATAGAACATAAGGATAGTACCGGCGGTGCAGGTATCATTCAATCAGGAGATGTTCAAATTATGAGTGCCGGATCCGGCGTCCAACATTCGGAAGCCAATGCTTCTGAAACCGAGCCGGTAACATTATTTCAAATTTGGGTATTTCCTAAAATTAAAAATATTACACCGCGTTACGATCAGCGAACATTCGATCCGGCGGGCAGAATCAATCAATGGCAAATATTGGTATCGCCAATAGAAGCTGATGGAGCATTATGGATTAACCAGGATGCGCGCTTTGCCATGACCAAATTAAGCAAGGGGCAAAGTATTACTTATCAAAACGGGTTTGAAGGAAATGTGGTGTTTTTGGTTAATGTAAATGGAAAGGCTACGGTAGAGAATACCCTACTAGAAACGCGCGACGCAGCGGGCATTGGTGGTACGAATCAATTTACGATAACTGCTTTGGAAGATACTGAATTGCTAGCCATTGAGGTTCCCGAAATTCCAACGGCTTAATCAGGCATTTTAAAGAACATTATAGCTGGAGGGATAGCAATATCCCTCCTTTTATTTTTTGATAAGCGCTACTAAAGCTTCCATTC
>JBJOQA010000074.1:0-2563 GCA_046050225.1 Bacteroidota bacterium
ATCGAAAATCCTAAAAAATATAAAGGTTATAGCGAGCAATGTTGGGGCTTAACCGCAGGTGATAGCTACAAAGGCTATGTGGCGCATTGCCCCGATGTTGACCTTGGCGTAATTCAACCCACCGCAGCACTTTCAAGCTTTCCTTATACGCCTGAATATAGCATGCAAGCCTTGAAACATTTTTACTACAATTTAGGCAGTAAAATATGGAGTGATTATGGTTTTGTAGATGGCTTTAGCGAACAGCATAATTGGTATGCAAAAAGTCATTTAGCGATAGACCAAGGTCCAATTGTAGTGATGATTGAAAATTACCGCAGCGGCCTAATCTGGAAATTATTCATGCAAAACAAAGACATTCAAAACGGATTAAAAAAATTAGGCTTCCAAAGTAAATGGATGCAACCATGAAAATAAAAGCATTACCGATCATAACCATTTTAGGATGCATTGGCCTATTAGCAACGGGCCATCGCGCCCCTGCGCAAATAAATACCACCGGGGCCATTACCCGCTATGCAAAGCAAGTGCATGGTATAAGCGGCAGCACCAACAATGGCATTTTTAGTATTGTAGTTTACAATGCTCATACCATTCGTGTGCGAGTATCTACGCAAAAAAAGCTAACCGATTTTTCTTATTTACTGCAAGAAGGCACAACGTCAAACTTCACTGATTTTACTGTTACCGATGCAGGCAACAGCATACGCATTAGTAGCGATGCTATAGATGCTATCGTCAGCAAGCACCCTTACTTTAGTGTGAGTTTTAAAAACAAAGCAGGATTGGTGATTAATGAAGATGCGGCGGGCTTAGGCTTTGGCACTAGCTTTATTGGCACACGCAGCAACCTATATAAAAAACTGCAACCCGGCGAACGTTTTATTGGCTTGGGTGAAGTGTTGGGCAACTTAGATAAGCGCGGCAACGGATATACACTTAATAATACCGATACCTATAAATACGGCGATCCGCGTTTACCCATGTACACGAATGTGCCTTTTTACGTTGGTATTCATCAGCAGCAAGTTTATGGTTTGTTTTATCACAACAGTTATAAAACCTTTTTCAACTTTGGTTTATCAACGCCCAATTTTACCTCTATTACAGCCGACGGTGGTGATGTAGATTACTTTTTTATTTACGATGAATCGGTTGGCAATATTTTACAACACTACACGGCATTAACAGGCCGCATGCCAATGCCACCTAAATGGGGCATCGGTTTTCATCAAAGCAGATGCAGCTATTTTCCGGATAAGCAAGTGGAGTGGGTTGCCGAATCGTTTCGCAAGAAACAAATACCCATTGATTGTATTGTTTTAGATGCCGATTACTTACAAGAATACGAACCCTTCCGCATCAATAAAGAACGCTTTCCGGATATGAAGGGTATGGCAGATCGCCTGAAAAAATTGAATATCGAATTAACTGCTTCTGTTAATCCCGGGATTAAAATAGACAGCACTTATATTGGCCATCAAGACGGCTTGAAAGATGACGTGTTTGTGAAATTTTCCGATGGCAGTTTGTATGTTACCGATATTGCTCCCAGCACCAATCACTTTGTTGATTTCACCCATCCTAAAGGACGCAAATGGTGGGCCGACCATATGAAATTTTTACCCGATAATGGCATTCATGGGTATTGGAACGACATGAACGAACCGGCCGTAGGCGGCAGTTACTTACCCGACAATTTAGTTTTCAATTTCGATGGGCATACAACAAACACCCTTGAAGCCAAGAATCTATACGGCATGTTAATGGCGCGTAGTAGTTTTGAATCGGCACAACAATATGGCGGCGGGCGCCGACCGTTTGTGTTATCCCGATCAGGCTTTGCCGGCATTCAACGCTATGCTGCAGTTTGGAGTGGCGACAACACTGCAAAAGAAGAATATATTTTAGGCGGCGTTTTATTGAATACCCAAATGGGGCTTTCAGGAATTCCGTTTGTAGGAGACGATATTGGTGGCTACATAGGCAATACAAGTAGAGAGCTTTTTGCTCGCTGGATAGAAGTAGGTGCCTTCGCCCCCTTTGCACGTAACCATAAAGAAAGCTTTGCACCCGGCAATGAGCCTTGGGCTTTTGGAGAAGAAACTGAAGCAATTGCCAAAGCGTATATTCAATTACGTTATCAATTAATGCCCTACTTATATTCGGCATTTTACGAGGCATCCCAAACAGGCATGCCCATTGCAAGAAGTTTAGCCATTCAATATCCACACGATGCAAAAGTATATGATGGATTGTATCAGTATCAGTGCTTAACCGGTCCTTCGTTAATGATTGTACCTACGATGCCGTCTGAAAAAACTAAAAAATATTATTTGCCCGAAGGAAAATGGTATAACCTTCATACTGATGAATTACTCAACGGCAATACCGAAAGAAGTATTGAGGCGCCTTTATATCAACTACCCATTTTTGTAAAAGCCGGTGCTATCATCCCTTTCCAATCAGTAGTACAATCGGCAAACGACAAACCATCCGATACGCTGCAAATACATATCTATAGTGGAACTGAAGCCAATAGCTATCATTTATATGAAGATGC
>JBJOQA010000075.1:0-2947 GCA_046050225.1 Bacteroidota bacterium
AGTTGTGACCGCGTTAGGATTCAAACCTAAAACCTTCTGATCCGTAGTCAGATGCTCTATTCAGTTGAGCTACGCAGCCATAAATTTAAAAACAAATTTGACCCTGTTTTCAAATTGGATTGCAAAAATAAAGATTAATTTCATTACTGCAAACACTTTCTGCATTTTTGCAAAACATTTTTTTTCATGAAGCTGCAATTACTATCCGTTGGCAAAGCACACGAACCCTATGTAAAGGAGGGAATTGAACTATTTACCAAACGGTTGAATAACTATTATCCTGCCAATTGGGTTATTATTGCACCACCTAAAAACGCCTCCTCTCTCAGCGAACAAGAGTTTAAAAAGAAGGAAGGCCAACTTATTTTACAACAAATTCAACCCGAAGATTACCTATTACTGCTTGATGAACGCGGAAAAAATTTAACCAGCGAAGGATTAGCAAATTTTATTCAACAACGCGCCAATGAAGCCACACGCAACCTCTGCATCCTCATTGGCGGCGCTTATGGCGTGAGCGATGCGGTGATGGAAAGAGCCAATTATAAATTACGCTTATCAGATTTTGTTTTTCCCCACCAATTAGTACGCCTAATTTTGAGCGAGCAACTCTATCGTGCTTGCACCATCAATAAAAACGAAAAATACCATCATACCTAAAATTTTCAAATGAATTTTACCCCGGTTACCTCCGCTATTTTGGCCATCACCGTTTTAGTTTCATTATTGGCGATGGATAATCATTCGCTTAAGGCCAAACTATACTTCTACCCTGCCGGCATGCAAAACGGCAAAGAAGCTTACCGCTTTTTAACCCATGGCTTTATTCATTCCGATTGGATACACCTCGTTTTCAATATGCTTACCCTTTTCTTTTTTGGAACTGCCGTTGAAGAATCAAAACTCTTTTCGCCGGTAGAATTTGCAACTTTTTATCTTTCGGCAATAGTAGCGGCTTCTATTTATGATTTTTTCAGACAACGTAATAATTACCGTTATGCTTCATTAGGCGCATCCGGCGCGGTTGCGGCCGTTATCTTCTCTACTATATTGGTTGATCCTTGGTATCGCGGTATTTGTATTTATGGCGCCATCTGCCTACCCAATATTGTTTACGGGGTACTATATATTTGGTATTGCATTTATATGGACAAAAAAGGAAATGATAATATTGGCCATTCGGCACATTTATGGGGATCGATTTACGGCATCATTTTCACAGCCATTTTAAAACCGGAAATCTTCAAGCATTTTTTATATCAAATTACACATCCTTATTGGCTGTAAAACGAATTTGCAACACATTTTTAGTGGATGCTATTACTTTACATCGATCATCGATGCGGTGGCCCACCACCCATAGGATTATTTTTTGAGCAGATTCCAAAACCCAAACCTGCTCTTTTTCTGCTAATGAAAGTTTTTGATCAATTAAAAACCGGCTAATTTTTTTCTTTTTCTGCATCCCCAAAGGATAAAAATAATCACCGGTTTTCCATCTACGTAATATTAACGGAAAGTGCACTTGCGTCAAGTCGATATTGGCTACTGTGGCGGATTTATCTAGCTTCCACTGTATTAAATCCAACACTTTATATTGCAGTGCCCCAACTGTAAATTGCAAGGATAATTGTTCGGGGGCTTCTATTAACCAATGTTGATTGTCTTTTGCTGCAATAACCCCAATTATCAACCACTTGCGGTTTTTTAAAATGCGATGCGTGGCCGATTGCAAATATTTGCCGGTTTCTGATTTAGCTAATGACACTACAGCCTCTATTTGGTCATGAGAAAAACCATAGTTTTTAATAATCTCCCACACTAAACTATTTAAGGGCTTTAACTGAAGTAGCTTCAACACCGGAATATGCACCTCATTCCCTTTTAATAGTATTACTTTTTTAAGTTGCCATTGTACAGCTTGCTCATATAATTGAGCAATCTCGCGAAAGCGAACGGCATTGTTTATCACATTTTCATTTGCCTTCGGAATAACTTCTTCAACAAGCGGCAACACCTTATGCCGAAAGAAATTTCGTGTATAATGATCAGTTAGGTTTGACGAATCTTCAACAAATTGCAACGTTTGTTGCTTCATAAATTCAATTAATTCGGTTTTTCTGGCAAACAATAAAGGACGGACAATATGTTGATGTTTGGGTAAAATCCCCTTAATTCCTTGTATGCCCGTTCCCTTAAAAAAGTTCATACAAATCGTTTCTGCATTATCATCCGCATGATGCGCCGTAACAATATAACAGGAACGACCAAGCGCTAAAAATCGTTCGGCACGTATTTGTTCAAACCACTCATAGCGCAAGATTCTGGCTGTTTCTTGAATGCCTTTACCCCTCTCGTTGGCTATTTTCTGGGTATCAAAATGCTGTACCGTAACAACTACCTGGTATTGCTTTGCTAATTGTTTCACAAAAGCTTCATCACGCTCACTTTCTTCGGCCCGTAATTGAAAATTACAATGCAATATTTCAAATGAAATTTTCGCCTGCTTACATAGTTCAACCAAAATCACTGAATCTATGCCACCACTTACCGCCAACAACCAATGATGTGGTTGCTGCCAAAGATTTTCTTGTTTAAGATAATGTTTGAATGCGGTTACAAATGACATCTAAATAGTTTATTCTTTATAAACTTACAATTCTTTTACCATCCAATTTTCAGCACCAACGGTTAACGGAGAAAAACCCATCACTTTTAAAAATTGGGCATGCTTGGGATGCGCAACATTTTTATACACGATTCTTTTAACCCCCTTGCCGCGCAAAAAATTACGCTCTTTATCAAAGATGAATCGTCCCACTTTAAAATCACGGTATTTTAACAAGGTATAATTCAAACAAACTACGGCATCACCTTGCGCATCTACATCGGCACTAAACATATTGGCTATAACCAAGTCGCGCAGTACCACGAAATTGAGATGATT
>JBJOQA010000076.1:0-3316 GCA_046050225.1 Bacteroidota bacterium
ACTTTAATTTATCCCAAATTCCTGAAAGAACCGCTCAACCACGTACTAATGGCATAACCATGGTAATGGATAAAGGTTTGAGTGTAGAAGAAGCCAAAAACTTTATGAGTGTTGCCTATCCGCATGTTGATATCATCAAACTAGGCTTTGGCACTTCTTATGTAACGCCAAATTTGCGCGAAAAATTAGCGGTTTATCAATCATATAATGTACCCGTTTATTTTGGAGGCACTTTATTTGAGGCCTTTTTAATTAGAAATCAATTTCAAGATTATATCAATACTTGTAAAGATTTCGGTATCACCCATATGGAAGTAAGCGATGGATCAATCAGTATTCCGCACGCCGAAAAATGTGGCTATATCGAAAAACTTACCAAATATGGTACAGTACTAAGCGAAGTGGGCAGTAAAGATGCCGCTCATATTATTCCACCTTACAAATGGATTGAGCTAATGCGCGCCGAATTGGATGCAGGCTCAACTTATGTTATCGCCGAGGCGCGCGAAGCCGGCAATGTAGGTATTTATCGCGGTTCAGGAGAAGTTCGTGAAGGGTTGGTGCAAGAAATTTTAACCCAAATTCCGGAAGAAAAAATTATGTGGGAAGCGCCTCAAAAAGCACAACAATTATACTTTCTTGAATTAATTGGTTGCAATGTAAATTTGGGCAATATTGCACCTACAGAGGTCATTCCTTTGGAAACCATGCGTATTGGTTTAAGAGGCGACACTTTCAACTTATACCTCAACAAGGAAACGCCACAATACTAAATTAAAACGGGCATGGAACAAGCATTTAGCGAATATGGTTTGATCGGCTATCCGCTAGGTCACTCTTTTTCCAAAACTTATTTTAACGAAAAGTTTGAACGCGAAAAGCTGTTTCATTGTCAGTTTGAAGCCTTTGCCATCCCAAATGTTGAAGTTTTTCCGGATTTGCTTCAATTGCATCCGCAGTTGAAGGGCTTAAGCGTAACAATACCCTATAAGGAGCAGATACTAAAATACGTGGATGAATTGTCACCCGAAGTTGCAGCGATTGGCGCTACCAACAGTATTCGAATTTGCAACGGTAAGTTAAAGGCATATAATACCGATATCATTGGCTTTGAAATTTCTTTCAAAGAAAAATTACAACCCCATCATCGGCAAGCATTGGTATTGGGTACCGGCGGCGCATCCAAAGCAGTGCAATATGTATTAGCTAAAATGCAGATGCCTTTTTTAGTGGTAACCCGCACCCCGCAAGCAAGTAATCAAATTAGCTATGCAGAACTGAATGCCGTTACCTTGCAACAATATCCTTGTATAATCAATTGTACACCGGTAGGTATGTATCCAAACTCAAACGAATGCCCACCCATTCCTTATGAAGCACTCACTGCTGAAAATTATTTATACGACTTGGTTTATAAACCCGAACAAACACGTTTTTTACTAAAAGGGATGATGTATAACGCCACAGTAAAAAATGGATTTGACATGCTGTTATTACAAGCGGAAGCCAGTTGGAAAATTTGGAATGAAACGACTTAATGGGAAGACGTTAACAACTGCTTTAAATTTACTGGAATAGAAACGGTTTTGCGTTGTTCGTAATTAAAACAAACCATACTGGTATGGGCTTTTGCAATGAGCACTTCTTCTCCGGAACGATGCGTAACAATCCTATAGTACAAATCAAAATTTACGCGTGAAACCTCACCCGCAAAAATTTCTACTTCTAGTATATCGCCGTAAAATGCTTCTTGCTTAAACTCTATAGACAAGCCCCCCATAATTAAACCAATACCATCACATTGCAATTCGGTATATCCATGCTTACTTAACCATTGCAACCGCGCCTCATGCACAATGGCTACAAAAGTATCGTTCCCCACATGGTTACCATAATTAATATCCGTAATGCGAACCGGAATTGCCACTCGGGTTAACAAAAATTCGGGTAAATCTATTTTTATTCGTGGCATTGGATGGAATTAGTTCATAAAAACTAAAATTACAACTATTTTTAATAGGTTGGATGGTTAATCGGATACAAGTGACAACTATTTTACGGTTCGCCCCTTCCATTCGTATTTTCCAAATTTGCCTAACCAGCCTGCTACAACCGTGTATACAATATGAAAAGGCTGGGCCAATGGAAAAAACAACACCCAAAAACCTGCGCCGAAGAATTGTGCCACGGGGAGTAAATAAGCCAGTTCAACAATAATTTTACCCAATAGGCAACTCACAAATATTTTAAAAACATCTATATTCCAACAACTCCATATGCCTAATACCAATAACCAAACATTCACTAAATACACCCAAAGTAAAACGGCAAAAATGCGTTTATCTTCATACTGATCAGCCTTACTAGCCCACCGAATTCGCTGTTGCAAAAATGCACGCAACCCTGCAGCAGGCGGTGTTTGAACAATTACCTCTTTTAATTTTAGGTATACAATTCCGCTTGGCTGCCAACAATAAATTTTGTGCATAAGCAGCATATCATCGCCACTGGCTATATGATCAATACCGGAAAATCCACCAACAGCTTCAAATGCTTTCCGGGTATATGCCAAATTGGCCCCATTACACATACTATGCATGCCTCGGTGAACCGATGCGCCAGTGATACCTTGCAATGTCATGAAATCTAACGCTTGAAAAATATCCATTGCCGTTACTATCGGATGATATTGTACCGGCATAACCAACAAAGATGCTCCTGTTTGAATTTGCGCCGATACCAAGGTTGCAATCCACCCGGGAGACGCTATACAATCGGCATCTGTAGTAACAATAAGGGCGCCCTTTGATAAGGAGATGGCTACATCAATTGCCTTCTTTTTATAAGCCTGCTTACCCGGTTCTAATGGATAATCGGCTAAATTAACCCGCCTAACCGTGGAAAACCCATCTATGATACTAGCTGTTTCATCGGTACTATGATCATCAACTACCAATATTTCTAAATGGCTTGCAGGATAGGTTTGCGCCAGTATCGATTGCAAACATGCGCCAATATTCTTGGCCTCGTTTCGAGCCGGAATAATAATGGTAACTAGTGGTAATTCGCCTACCCCTTTACTAACGGCATACCCAATCTCGGGAATATCAGCCCAGGCCAAGGCATAATACAAAATCAAAGCCGCATAGCCCGAAAAAAGTACCAAGGTTAAATAAAAGACTGTTTGCAGCATATAGTGATGAAGTACAAGTGTGCGACGCCACCGAAGCCGATGAGCGTACCAATGACCACAACAAAAATAATTTTTTGAAAATTAAAATAAGATACTAACTTTACTTAGTTGCATAAACAACTA
>JBJOQA010000077.1:0-14205 GCA_046050225.1 Bacteroidota bacterium
CCTGAAATTTCAGGGTCATAGCCGGAATACTTAGTAAATACCAATGCATTCTTTACTTGAGCATAAACTCTTAAACGATTAAAGATTTTCTTCGTTTTGGCTGAAGCAAACGTATAACCGACTTGAACGTTTTTCAACTTAATAAAAGAACCATCTTCTACAAATCTGTCAGACACACGAATATTACTATTGGCATCTGTAAATGAATAACGAGGATAGCGTGCATCATTTGTACTACCTTCTCCGGTCCAACGAGCTAACACGCCTCTATATTTATTCGAGTAGTTGGCATTTCTTTCGTAAGCACGATAAATATCATTACCTACAGATACGTAAGTGAATGCATTAAAATCAAAGTTTTTATATTCCAAACTCAAATTCCAACCTAAAGTGAAATCTGCAAATGGATCTCCAATTTTGGTTTGATCAGCGGCATTAATCACGCCATCACCATTCATATCCACAAACTTGATATCACCCGGTTGTGCACCATTTTGTGTTGGAGATGCAGCAATTTGTTGTGCATTTTGAAACAACCCGTCGGTTTTGTAACCATAAAAATATCCGGGAGAATTTCCTTTTTCAAAAACGGTTACACTTTGAGATTGACCGTTGAAGTAATATCCACCCAAAATCTTAGCTGTACCATCGCTATTGGTTGCTGTAACTTCATTTTTAGAAGTGGTAAAAGTTACGGAAGTATTTAACTTAAATGACTTACCAATCGTTTCATTGTAGCCTAATGTTAAATCAATACCACTACTTTTAGTAGAACCAATATTTGCAGTAGGAATAGGAACAGTACCTAAATAAAGCGATGCAGAAGGCGTAAATAATAAACCATCTACCTTCTTCTCAAAATAATCAGCAGAAATTGTAAACTTACGCTTGAAGAATGTCATATCAAAACCCACATTCGCTTGCAATTGTTTTTCCCAACGAAGTGCATCATTTGCTGCAGAACCTACGGTTGAACCAGAATAAAAAACATTATTAAACGTGTAACCATTACTGTTAGCAGTTGGTCCATAACTAGATCCACCGGTTACGATTCCAACAAATTGCGGATCTACGTTTTCATTACCGATAGAACCATAGCTACCTCTAATTTTCAAGTAATCAATAAAATTAGACTTGAAGAATTTTTCTTTGGTTACTACCCAACCCAATGAACCTGATAAGAAATTGGCGTACTTATTATTAACACCAAATGCATAAGAACCATCTCTACGAACGGTTAAGGAAGCCAAGTATTTATCCTGATAATCGTAGTTAATACGAGAGAAATAAGATAAATTCCTCCTGAAATATTGGTAATAATAACCTGTTAATGCATTGGTATTAGTAGCCACATTATTTCCGGTTGCTGCTGTAAAATCAGCAAACTCCCAAGAATTAAACGGCACATCTTGACGCGTTGCACCCGCTGCGTTACCAGATATTTTTGCCATTGAAAAACCAAGTACGGTTTCAAAATGATGATCTTCACCTAGATGAAAATTATAGTTTGCAAAAGTTTCCCAAGTATAATTGAAGTTGCTAGTTTTTTCGTGTGCCACACTATTGTGTTTACCGGCTACGGCCGAACCATCCGCATTCATTGAATTATCTACGTTATTATTTCCGTAAAACACCAATGGTGTAAAGCTTTTTGAATTACCATCGTATTTGGTATAACCTAAACGGGAAGTAATTTTTAAATCTTTCCAAACATCATATTGCAACTCAAACTTTCCATATAACTTGCTACCCGAATTTTTGTTATACGTATTATCCAGTTTAGTAAGCGGGTTGAAAATTTCTGACAACAATAAATTACTAAATCCATATTTACCCGGTGTGTTAGCCACGTTATTATAAACCGGAACGGTTGGATCAAAATTCAATGCACTACCAATTACGCTATTAAATGAATTTTCTTGAATTCCTTTACCATCTAAAATAACACCGGTAGTATTTACAATAAATTTTACTTTAGAAGATAAATCAAAACTTAAGTTAGCAGTAAAGTTGCCACGATTAAAGCGCGACTTATCGTTACCTCCCACAATACCTCCTTGATTCAAAAAACCACCGGATAAAAAGAAATTCATTTTATCGCTACCGCCTCTCGCAGTTACCGTATGTGACTGTAAAGCAGCTGTTTTAAAAATCTCTTTCTGCCAATCAGTACCTACACCTATTGTTGACAAATCATGAAAAATAATATTGCCACCGGCTAAAGTACTTCCTTCATTAATCATAGCTGCATACTCTGTTGCATTTAATACACCGATGGTATTCATAACTTCCTGAACACCATAATTGCTGCTAACCGTAATTTCTGTTTTTTGATTTTTCTTACCCGATTTGGTTGTAACTACAATTACGCCATTACCACCTTTAACACCATAGATAGCTGTAGTTGCTGCGTCTTTCAAAATATTGATTGATTCAATATCAGATGAATTAATCGAGTTTAAATCGGTTAATGATTGTGGAACACCATCTACAATCACTACCGGATCGGTACCCGAAAAAGAAGGAATACCACGTATCAAAACGGTAGGTTTTGAACCCGGCGTACCACTTTGAATTACATTTACACCGGCCGCTCTACCTTGTAAAGCCTCCTCCGTACGAACCGGACGTAGTTTTTCAATATCTGAATTCTTGATAGTAGAAATTGCACCAGAAACCTTTGTTACCTTTTGCGTACCATACCCCACTACTACTACATCCGATAATGTATTACTGGCACTTTCTTCCATACGAATTACAATTAAATCATTCGCATTTTGCACCGTAAACTCTTCGGTTTTCATACCGGTATAACTAATCACCAATACCGACCCCAATTTGGGTATAGATAAAGAGAAGGCTCCCTTGGCATCGGTTGCGGTACCGGTTGAAGCACCCTTCACATTTACACTTGCGCCCACTAATGGTTCTCCATTTAGCTTTGAGGTGATTTTTCCTGAAACCACCACACTTTGCCCTTGCGCATGGAAGAAGTAACCTCCCACTAGCATGACCAAACTCAGCAATACAATTCGTAACTTCATAAACAAACGTTTTAATTTAAAAAATGTAGAAAAATTTAAAGGTTCTACTATGCCCTATTATAAAAAAGCTGTAATCAAATATTTATTCCTGCACCAAGAACTTAACTGGTGCATATCCTTCAATTTTTAACCAATAAACACCGGTAACTAACCTTCTGGAAAATTGCAAATTCATTTTTCCTTGTTGAATACGCCTATTACCTTGTTCGATCAATACGCCGTTAGCATTAACTAATTCAACTCGTTTAATCGCATTCAAACTTTCTTTAAAATCAACATTGAACATATTGCCGCTAACCGGATTAGGATAGATAGCCAAACCACTATTGCCCTTAGTCATTTCAATTGACTTAACGCCCAAAATGGTTTTACGCCCATCTAAATCAACTTGAGAAAGTCGGTAAAAAACACGGCCGCTAAATGCAGACGCATCAACAATTTGATAGGTGCGAATACCTGCAGGGAAGCTAGATGCAGCAATGTTTTGCAATAAGCTAAAGTGGATACCATCCGTACTTCTTTCAACAACGAAGCGATCGTTATTAACTTCGGCAGTAGTTGCCCAACTTAATGCAACCTGATTATTGGTTTGCTTATACACATCAAACCTTAATAATGATACCGGCAATGCAGAACCACGGTAGAAATAAACATTATCAAAATACACAGTGCTTGTGCCAAATGGCGTACCCACCAATTTTAATTGACCGATATTATTTAAGGCAATCGTATTGTATTCAGACAATAAAATATCAAACCTGTTCCAACCCGATAAAGTAGGTGTTAAGGTAACTTTTTGCTCTACCGTTGCAGGACTAGTGTTAATCAAATACACATCAAATGCCGTGCAATTAGGCGTCCAAATATCGATGTGTAAAGTAGTCATTTGTGATGCATCAATTGCACTAGCAAACTGAACACCCTGATAATTTAAGTTGCTGTATTTTTTAGTTGCATTACCCTCAATCGTGGTATCGCTAACAACGGTGGATTGTCCCCAATTAGGGAACCAATCTGTTCCCGCAACATCGGTGTAAGCGCCGCTAAATAGAGAAATAACATCTCCCGTAGCGCGAACCGGAGGTTCAGGCGCTGCTGTTAAAGGCACCAAGGATACAACCGGATCTTTATAAAAATAAACATTGTCAAAATAAACCGTACTGGTACCAAATGGCGTACCTACTAATTTTAATTGGCCGATATTATTTAACGCAATGGTATTGTATTGAGACAATAAAATATCAAATCTATTCCAACCCGATAAAGTGGGTGTTAAGGTAACTTTTTGCTCAACTGTTGCAGGACTGGTATTAATTAAGTACACATCAAATGCAGTACAATTGGGTGTCCAAATATCAATATGCAATTTTTCCATTTGAGAGGCATCAACTGAACTTGCAAACTGTACACCTTGATAATTTAAGTTGCTGTATTTTTTAGTTGCATTTCCTTCAATCGTGGTATCGCTAACAACGGTGGATTGTCCCCAATTAGGGAACCAATCTGTTCCCGCAACATCGGTGTAAGCGCCGCTAAATAAAGAAATAACATCTCCCGTAGCGCGAACCGGAGGTTCAGGCGCTGCAGTTAAAGGTACCAAGGATACAACCGGTTCTTTATAGAAATAAACATTGTCAAAATAAACCGTACTGGTACCAAATGGCGTACCTACTAATTTTAATTGACCGATATTATTTAGCGCAATCGTATTATACTGAGATAACAGGATATCAAAACTATTCCAACCTGATAAAGTAGGTGTTAGAGTTACTTTTTGCTCAACAGTAGCCGGAGATGTATTAATTAAGTATACATCAAATGCAGTACAATTAGGAGTCCAAATATCAATATGCAATTTTTCCATTTGAGAGGCATCAATTGAACTTGCAAACTGAACACCTTGATAATTTAAGTTGCTGTACTTTTTAGTTGCATTACCTTCAAGTGTGGTATCGCTAACAACGGTGGATTGTCCCCAATTAGGAAACCAATCTGTTCCCGCAACATCAGTGTAAGCGCCGCTAAATAAAGAAATAACATCTCCCGTAGCGCGCACCGGAGGATTGTTAGCAGCTGTTGTTGGGGCACCGGCAGAAGGTGCGGCATCTTTATAAAAGTAAAAGTTATCTAAATAAACCGTACTGGTACCAAATGGTGTACCCACTAATTTAAATTGACCAATATTATTTAGAGCAATCGTATTGTATTGAGATAACAAAATATCAAAACTATTCCAACCAGACAATGTTGGCGTTAAGGTTACTTTTTGTTCAACAGTTGTAGGACTAGTATTAATTAAATAAACATCAAAGGCCGTACAATTAGGTGTCCAAATATCCACATGCAATTTTGTCATTTGAGATGCATCTATCGCACTGGCAAATTGAACCCCTTGATAATTAAGTGTGGAATACTTTTTTGTATTATTGCCGCCAATTAACAAATCAGTTACAACGGTTGATTGTCCCCAATTAGGGAACCAATCCGTACCAGAAATATCGGTATAAGCTCCGCTATACAATGAAATAACATCAGAAGCAACTCTAGCCGGTGGGTTGGAGGCCGCTACGGTAGGCGCACTTCCCGCTGCTGCCGAAACATTGGCGGTAATGATGCCACCAGCATTCACAGCTCCTAATTTACCGGTAATGGTAGCGGTACCCACTGCTACTGCATTACAAGTACTGGTTGCATCAATCGAAACAACGCCAGTATTAGAAGAAGTGAGGGTTAGGTAGCCTTTAGTAATATTCAAATTTTGACTTGTTCCATTCACCGGAAAAGAACAAGCAATGCCATTGGGAGAAAAAGAATCGCCTACAAAATTATTTACGGTTTCGGTGGCAAATGACACCGTTGGGGTTCCAATTACCCCACCACCTAGATTTTCGTATTGAATATCATCAAACCAAATGGTATAAGCCCCTTCATCGGAGCCTTCAGCAAAATGAAAAAGACCGGTTTGACCTACATATTTGGATGGGTCAGGAATGGGAATGATCACTTTTACCCAGGCAGTTGTTAATGGAATATTTAAAAATTCGGTTTGTAAAAGAGCCGTTGCCGCATTATTTCCCAAACCGGAAACATTAAGCGTTGCTGCCCTACTCGCCTTTACCCAAAAGCTTAAACAATTAAAACTGCTCAGATTTTGGGGATTGGCATGTACTAAAGCACCGCCGGTGTAGCCGGTAGTAACCTGCGCCTTCAAGGATGAGGTACCGGAATGAGAAACAGTATTGTCAACTGTTACGTTATTAGTTGATCCTCCAAAACCGGCAAATGTTACATTCGCCGGGTAATCATCTAAAAATACTGTTTGCGACCAACCAGGACGAGCACCTAAACAAATTATCAAAATACATACTACGTACTTCAACAAGCTGTTAGATTTTTGGTTAAAGCGGGAAATGGCGGGATTTACGAGTTGAGCCGTTTTTGTGTAAAAAATGGACAGCCCAAAAACATTTGTTTTTTTCATAATGCAATCGTTTGCTTTGGCTAAGAAAATTTGATATAAAATTACAAGACTCCACAACAATTGTTAAAAAAAACACTACATCATTACTACATCAACAAGCAAATTATGCCTGATTCTATTGATTTTTGCCTATCTTAATACTACATCAATTCGATTTACCTACCTTCACAAACTAAATGCAAGCTGCCAACATGAGAAAAATCTTCATTTTACTGTTTTTTCCACTGCAGGTGTTTTGTCAAAATACAATTGGTCTTCCAGACCTCATTAACTATTCAAAGCAAACCTATAAGGCCGGATTACAAACATGGGACTTTCGACAAGACCCAAGGGGGATTTTATATGCGGCAAATAATGAAGGGCTATTGTCTTTCGACGGGAAAAATTGGAATACCCACCCATTACCCAATAAAACGATTGTTCGATCGGTAGAAATGGGCGAAAACAATAGAATTTATGTAGGTGGCCAAGATGAACTAGGGTATTTTGAACCTTCTTCAAAAGGATTACTACAATATCATTCACTGGTAAAGTTATTGGCACCAAAAGATCGGAATTTGGGCGACGTTTGGGATATAATTGCCTTAAATAAGCAGTTCTTCTTCCGATGTTTAAATAAAATCATCAAAATTTCGGGCGAAACTGCCACCATTTATAATGCACCCACCGAATGGACCTTTTTAGGATATGCCGGAAATCAGCTATTTGCCCAAGATAGTAGGCAAGGATTATTCTATTTTGACCAAAACAGTTGGAAACCGGCTATTACAAACAATCAAATTCCCGGAAATGACAACATTACAGCAATTCTTAATGTAAAAGCTGACCATTATTTAGTTACTACGCTAAAAATGGGCATTTTTACGCTAACCTCAAAGACGTTAACACCCATTTCTACTCCCAATCAAAGTTATTTTCAAAATGCACGAATTTATTCGGCCGTTACAGTTGGCAATGACCGATTTGCATTAGCCACCAATAATAATGGTGTTCAAATCATTGACCAAAACGGTAATTTAATTCAAAGTTTTACCAAGTCAGAGGGCCTTCAAAACAACAATGTACTCAGCATTTTTTTAGATACACAGCAAAATTTATGGCTTGGGCTAGATAATGGCATTGATTTTATTGCTTATAATAGCGCTATAAGGCAAATAAACCCGGGTTTCTTAAATGCCTCCGGGTATACAGCACTTATACACAAAAACCAATTATATGTAGGCACATCGGGAGGACTATATAGCGTACCAATAAATTTATCCGGTGATTTAAGCTTTAATAGGGGCAATTTTAACTTTGTAGCCAATACAAAAGGGCAGGCTTGGGGTTTAAATACCATTAATGATCAATTATTCCTTGGTCACCATGAAGGTGCATTTGTTATTAACGGAAACCAAGCCACTCCCTTAGCAAATTCACCTGGCTATTGGAACTTCATTCCAACATCAGCCATTTTCCCCTGCGATGAAATGCTTGCCGGAAATTATAAAGGATTAACCTCATTTATTTACGAAAACGGCAGTTTCAAAACTGCTTCAACCATTCAGGGATTTACTGAATCCTCTCGATTTTTGGCTTTAGACAAGGAAGGGAATATTTGGGTATCTCATCCCTATCATGGTATTTACAAAATCACCCGATCAACAAAAAATGAGGGCAAAGTAGAAACTTTCGGAAAAGAACATGGCCTTCCATCCTTATTAAATAACCATATCTTTTTAATTAACAACGAAATATTGGTTGCAACAGAATTTGGCGTTTATCGATATAATTCCGGTAGTCGCAACTTTACCCCTGACTCTTTTTTTCAAAAATATTTAGGAAAAACAAGTGTTCGCTATCTTAAGGAGGACCAAGAAGGCAATATTTGGTTTATTCATGAAAAATCGCTTGGGGTAATTGACAATACACAAAAAGAACCCTCTGTTTTATACTTGCCGGAACTGTCCAATAAATTACTAAGTGGTTTTGAATACATTTATCCGGTAAACAAAAACAATATTTTTTTAGCCGCTGAAACCGGCATTTTTCATTTAAACTACGAAAAATACAAAACCTCCATTCCAAAACTACAAGTGCATATCAATGCTGTTAAAATTGTAGATGTAAAAGACAGTTTAATATTTGGAGGACATGCAAGCTATGCTGATTCAGCCTCAGGAAACTCCAATGGAAGTGCGCCTAAAATCAGTTATCGATTTAGGAATATTCGTATAAGTTATGCGTCTCCCCTATTTGCCTATCAAAATACCTTAGAATATAGTTATCGCTTAAAAGGGTATGAATCAAATTGGAGCGAATGGACCAATCGAACAGAAAAAGAATACACCAATTTGCCCATCGGCAATTATGTGTTTGAGGTAAAGGTTAGAAATAACTTAGGTAACGAATCGGTCGCATCTAGTTATGCATTTAGTATTTCACCGCCTTGGTATGCTTCCATTTGGGCGATGGCTTTTTACTTACTGCTATTGTTTGCCGGCATTCGTTTATTGTATAAATGGCAAAAAAAGAAGTTTATTCAACAACAAATTAAACATGATTTAGAACAAAAAAGACTCTCCTATATTCATGACCTTGAAATTAATAAGGCAGAAAGCGAATTAATGTTGTTACGCAATGAAAAATTGGAAGCAGATATTAATTATAAAAACACGGAGTTAGCTACAACCGCCATGCATTTGGTAAAAAAAGGAGAACTAATCAATAAAATTAAGTCGGAGTTAATGCATGTAATGAAAAGCATTGACAATACGCAAGCGATTGCTGAACTAAAAAAAATGATGAAGGCCCTTAGTGAAGATGATAACATTGATAAAGAATGGGATAATTTTTCAAAACATTTCGATAAAGTACATAGCGACTTTTTAGTTACGTTGAAAGAAATTCATCCAAGCATAACTCCAAACGAATTAAAACTGAGTGCCTATTTACGCATGAATCTTTCTACGAAAGAAATTGCGCAACTTATGAACATTTCAGTTCGGGGTGTCGAAATCAGCCGGTATCGATTGCGTAAAAAATTAGCCATCACAACCGATCAAAGTCTATTTGATTACTTAATTAGCATCCAGTACGGAAAATCTGACACCTAAATAAATAACTGATAACTTGTATAAAATTTTAAAAAATTAACAGAACTTCAGTGGATGATTCAACAGTATCTTTCTTTGCCTTAAAACACGATAAATGAGAAAAGTAATTTCCTATTTAACAACGGCCTTGGTTATTCTTTTAATTGTAGCCTGTTTTACTGTACCGGACACAAAAAAGCTGAATGATCAAATTACTGCAAGCATCACCGATAGCAGCGATTTTACCATAAAAGAAAACCAGTTTAAAATATTGGGATTTGTACCATTACTCACCACCAACTCGGTTCAATACACCGGTTCTACAAGCGTTACAATTCCCAATACTTCACATCAGCAACAGTTTAAGGTGGCTATACTCAAAAAAACAGAAATGTATATTGGGCTACTTGGTAAGTTCTGGAAATGGCAATAATATAAATAATGATATTTGGTTAAACAATTTACTCAACGTCAATTGCTTAAATAATTAATGTTCGTTGATTTATTTTTGCGATTAATCCTTTAGAGGAAAATAACGCTTATCAAATCCTTGTTGAAATAGAAGTTGGATAGTTGATTTATTCTTAACAGCAGGAATTATAATAGTATAATTCCCTTTGGGCAAAACACTTCTCACAAAATAGCCTAGGGTCTCCATTTTTTCATCCTTCAATAGAATTCGAGTTTCAACAATCCCGTCAGAATGAAACCCCAATACATGATTCGATGAAGCGTTCTTCACCAATGTGGGTTTTAAATAAGAAACATTTGTGGCAACCGGTTCTTGATTAAAGAAAGCACCAACATTTTCAGTACCTATGACAATCGCCGTTGATCGAATGTTTGGAATTGCGCCACTACCACAAGTTCCTATCCATGCATGCATACTGCCATTTTGAGCATTAAAAGAAGCCCCTGGATTAAACTTAACATAATTGCCAGCCTGCAAATGCACAGCAGTTGAGCCGTTATTTAGCATGGAGCCAGAAGCTATAATTGTATTAGATGCTTGCCAAATATTTAAACCTTGATAATCAGATGACAATAACAAATCGGGTATGCAGGAGTTATAGGCCGTTGCATACCATATACCCCTACCAAAGGTGGAGGCTATAATATATCGTGTTGAACCATAAAATATTTTAATATCCGAAACTAAAGCATTAGGTAAGTTTTTGCCATAAATGACCCAACGATTTATTGAGTTATCTCTATAGTAAACACCTATTTCTGTGCCCACATAAACGGCCCCTCCGGGTGAGCCACTATTATCTTCAAACTCAATACAATGAATGGGTAAATTGGGTAACCCATCACTCATATTCGTCCAAGTTTGCCCTGCATCCGTGCTGCGATAAACTTTTTGGCCATCAATGAATCCACAGCAAGAAATCCAAACTTCAAAACTATTTGCAGGATTCACGGCAATATCTGTGATGAAAATTGCGGGATCACTTGGATAATTTGGGGCAGTACCTGAAACGTCAGTCCAAGTAACTGATGCCGAAGTATCATTCACATTATCACTTCTCGCAATTGTTAATCCATCGGCTGCATACATCCGATCATCATTACTTACGCCTTGCGCTAATCCATCTTTACCACTTCCTCCTATATTTTTCCAAGTAAGCCCGGTTGTTGTACTCCTTCTAATTCCTCCCACACCACCAAAGAAAACTGTGGTATTTGTAGTTGAATGTATTTTAACATTTGTTACCCAATAATCGTCCCCTACAGTTGGCTGCACTACTGGTGCATTATCATCTGTTCCATTTATACTCTTTGATAAAGCACCATCTTGAACACACATGTACATAATATTATGATTCGTGTAATCAACGGCGTTATCCATGCCATCGCAGCACGACATTACATTATATGCATCGCTACCATTTCTTAATAATTGAGAATTATCTTGTGCCCCTCCTAACACACGAAATGGCGAAGTTGCCGAACCATCAAATCGATAAAACTGCGTTATTTGTAACCCGGCAGAAATACTATTCCAAGTAGTCCCACCATCCGTACTTTTAAAAAGACCACCATCGCATCCACTAAACAAATTGTTATTTTGCGGATGTTTTAAAATAAAGTGATTATCTGCATGAATGCCACCTGAAGATTTGGTCATCGTAACGCCGGAATCCACACTTTTCCAAATAAAGCAACCACCCGTAAAAATACTACCTGCATTTGAAGGTGATACATACATTGAGATATTACGCCAAGTTTGGCTTCCCCCATCTACCCCATTATTTGCATATCCCAATATATTTGGTGAAGTACTTCGGGTGATAATAGGTGCAGTACCATAGGAACTTGCTGTATTAATGGTATACAAGCCAGCATAATTTCCGGCTGTACCCACACTCGGGCCACATAAGAAATAAATTAAATTCGCATTTGCAGGCGATACGCCTATTTCCATTCTATCTACTACGTTTGGGGTAATTATTCGATTATTCCAAGTTCGTCCGGTATCGGTGGAGTAATAAAATGTATTTCCATAGCCAGATGCAAATACATGAGAAGCTGAACCTGGCTTAAATTCAATATCAGAAATTTCTGCATTAATTGTTCGCGTCCATGTGCTACCTCCGTTTAAGCTTCTCCAAATGCCGGTGGAAGTAGCCGCCAACAAAACACTATAATTTGTTGGATGCATCACCAATTTAAACCCAAATGTAAGTGAAGAAAGATCCCAAAGTAGTCCGGTATTACTCCAAGTTAACCCACCGTCGGTTGATTTATAAACGCCGGTTCCATAATGTCGAATATAATGCCCCCGATGACTACCATTGCCATCTCCGGTAATAATATAAACAGTATTGGGGCTTGTTGGATGTACAACTATACCAGAAATTCCCATAGCAGGTAAAGAGTCAGTTAATGCCGTAAAAGTACTTCCGCCATCTGTTGTTTTCCACAATCCTCCGGAAGCAGCTCCTACATAAAAAATATTAACATTAGATGGATGGAAGGCCATACAAACCACCCTACCTACATTTGTATTGGAATTATTTGAACCGGTTGGGCCAATTGGAGTCCATTGATCATATATGGTAGTTGCCGCATCCGGATTACTTGATAAAACAGGAAACAAGTTTTTTTGTTGAATTGCTACTGCATTTCTCATTGCAATATCTTCTTGTATCCCACCCTTTCCTAATCGACGTTGCGCAAGCCACTCATATCTTTTCCACTGCTTGTACTCCTTATCTTTTATCGGCATCGCATTAAAATAAGCATTGACCGTTTGTTGAATACGGGAAAAGGGAGTTATAGAATCAAAGTTTCGTATTAAGTCAGCATATTTTTGCGCAACAATCTCCCCAACCATAAGGCAACATAGCAAAAGCAAATACAATTTTCTCATAAGAGCTAACAATTAATAGTAAAAGTTGAAATGAGTAGGAAAAATTGGTAAATACATACCCTAAATAATTTGGGTGGAATTAAATGTATTTACAATAAACCACTCATTAATGAGTAAAGTGTTTACGCGAGTAGTTTCAAAAGGGGGATTTTAAAATGTGGTTGGTATACTAAAGTATTATTAAATTGACATAAGATGCCAATAGGGTATTTGAAGTTAAATAGAAACGCGGAAAATGAAAAAACAAATAACTGCAAAGTAGGGTAGAAAAAAATCTAATTTGAGTAATATAAAAGATAAAAAAACTTAAATAGCTTCTATAGACTATAACATTGGTTCATAGAAATGCTACGTGATAAATTCAATAAAAACACCCTTCTTAATTGCCGAGCATCGGGCTTTTGTGCAACCTCAGTTTCTACAAATCAGGACTATACTAGAAGCTACGCGTTTAGATTTTTCAAAACAATTGAACAGATAAAAAGTATCGTTTAAAAATGGATTATCTACCAAACTGAATATTAATATTCAGAAAATAATAATTCCTTTGTCAAACTTATTACTAAAAAGAAGGAGTTAATTGGAATTATAAACAAAGGCGAACAAGGTGTCCCTCACCGAACTGCAATACAATAATCAAATGATTTTGCGTCAATATCAAATCGTTCTTAGAAATTGTTGAAGCAACATTGCGATGTGTACAACGTTAGCAGTTTTCAGATAAAAAAAATGATTTACTATTTAGCAATGGGTTGGTTCACAATCTAGACTTACTGAACCGTCATGCCAACGTAAATATGATCATTTAAAAATATCGGGCAATACCTATACAATTTAAAACATCCGAAAAACTAAAATTATAATAAGCCTGCTAAGCGAGCGAGGCTTAAGTAATGCATTATTAGATTCAATAAAAACGTCATTGATCAATATAATAATTAAGGAGTCTAAATTAAAAAAGATAACCAACCACAATAATTAATCACTACAGTCACATCTCGAACTACTTTCCGATACAGAAAGTAATTCTTCCTAATTATACAGCATTTCATCTGTTTATGTAACAACTTTACAACAAAAATGTAGAAACAATAGGAAACAAGGAAATACAGTGTTTTTGAAAGACAACTACTAGTTAAAGCAAATGAGCCCAAATTTGTACTTAAATGGTCAATATTGTCAACCCAATTTGAGGAACCCTATTATTTGTAAAATCGGAATCATCCGAAA
>JBJOQA010000078.1:0-3889 GCA_046050225.1 Bacteroidota bacterium
TGTTGAAAAACAAGAACGGTGTTTTGCCACTTTCTAAACAAGTTAAGGTTTTGGTGGCAGGCCCATCTGCACAAAGTAATGCAGCACTGAATGGTTGTTGGAGTTATACATGGCAAGGAAATGATGAAGCATGGTATCCTGCGGATAGCAAAACTATTGTAGATGCTATTCGCCAAAAAGTGGGTGCGGCTAACTTAGTAACTACCACCGAAAAGGGATTTAATCATTCGGCTAATTATGATATTGCCACATTGAAGCGCGCTGCTGCTGCCGTTGACGTTATCGTTTTGTGTATCGGTGAAAATGCCTATGCCGAAAGTCCGGGTAATATTAGAGATTTGGCTTTAGCCGATGAGCAAACAGAATTAGTTAAAGCCGCTTATGCAACCGGCAAACCGGTAATTTTAGTTTTAACTGAAGGAAGGCCACGTTTTATAACACATATCGAACCGCAAGCCAGTGGTATTTTAATGGCTTATTGGAGCGGTAAAAAATCGGCAGAAGCCATTGCGGATGTATTATTTGGAGATTATAATCCTGATGGTCGCTTGCCTTTCAGTTATCCTAAATCGATGGGAGAAATTGTATTGTACGATCGCAAATCCACAGAAGAAATTAGAGAAGTATTTAATGACAATGTAGGCGGTGGTTATGACCCGTTATATCCTTTTGGTTATGGTTTAAGTTATACCAGTTTTGCTTATAGTGATTTAAAAGTGAGCCAATCCAGCTTTGGTGTAAATGATGAAGTAATTGTTTCAGTATCTGTTAAAAATACCGGAGCACGTGCCGGAAAACATGCTGTTGAGTTATACAGTAGAGATTTATTTGCAAGTATAACGCCTTCGGTTAAACGTTTACGTGCGTTTCAAAAAATTGAACTTGCACCGGGTGCATCACAAGTAGTTTCTTTCTCTATACGTGCATCAGATTTGGCCTTTGTGAATCGTGCATTAAAAACCGTTACCGAGCCGGGTGAGTTTGAATTGATGGTGGGCGATTTGAAGGTAGGCTTGCGTTATCAATAATCGAATTTTAAAAAATGAAAATCCCCGTTTGTTTTAGCAAACGGGGATTTTTTTGTTTAAAATAATCCATTCAACAGATTAACCGAGCCTTTCACTAAAAAGCTGCACAGTTTAACAGCTTTAAATGCAGTTTTGTTTTAGTGAAAACATCAAGTTGTTTTTACAATTCATCCAAAGCAATACTAATTAGAATATGAAAAAAGCACTCGTGTTGTTACTGGCTTTTAATTTTCAACTATCGCTGCAAGCGCAAAATGTTGGCATCGGTACATCCACTCCAAATCCAAGTGCCATTTTAGACTTGTCGAGTAACAACAAGGGGCTGTTGGTGCCCCGCGTAAACTTAACCGGCCTTGCGGATGCATCAACGATAAGTACTCCAGCAAAAGGTTTATTGGTGTATAACAGTAATTTTGCGCTTGGTGAAGGATTTTATTTTAATGCAGGTACGCCCGCTGCACCCAATTGGCAAAAATTAGAAACAACAGCCAATCCAACCAATTGGGGGTTGACCGGTAATGCAGTCAATGCAACTGATTTTATAGGTACCACTAATGCCCAACCGCTTCGATTTAAAGTTAATAGTGCGCCGTATGGATTATTAGATGTAAGTAGCACCGGAAATATTGCGATTGGACAAAATACTATGTTAGCAAATGTATCAGGCGTTAATTCTGTGGCAATTGGTACCGGAAGTTTGGCCACCAACTCAACCGGCAATGGTAATACTGCGATAGGTTGGAATACTTTGAATGCCAATACCACCGGAGGCAACAATACAGCAATAGGAATTGAAAATTTACGAGCCAATACAACCGGCAGTTATAATACGAGTATTGGCGCATATGCGCTTAAATTGAATGCAGGGGGCATTAATAATATGGCTGCAGGTGCCAATGCCATGCGGTATAATACTACGGGTCAATCTAATACCGCATTGGGCGCAGATGCGTTGAATTTGAATACTACCGGAGGAGATAATGTTGCAGTTGGCAAGTCAGCTCTTTTTAATAATACCACCGCCAATTTTAATACGTCAGTTGGGTCGGCTAGTATGTTTGCCAATACAACAGGTTATGGTAATACTGCATTGGGTTATCGTTCATTAATCGGTAACACCATCGGAACCTTTAATGTTGCTTTAGGCTTGAATGCTTTATATGCTAATACAACCGGTACGGGAAATGTGGTGGTAGGTACAGGTGCAGGTTATGCGAATATAACCGGCTATAGTAATGTTGCCATTGGCGACCAGGCTTTAAAAAATAGTAAGTACGGCTTTAATTTAGTAGCGATTGGAGATAGTGCCTTATATTATGACAGTGTAACCTATAATAATTTAAGTCAATCTTTTGACGGTGTAAGAAATACAGCGGTAGGAAGTAAAGCATTATTAGAGAATAGAGTTGGTTTGGATAATACGGCACTTGGATTTTTAGCTTTAGCGAATAATCGCGAATCGCAAAATACGGCAATAGGTTCGATGAGCGCTTTTAATAATACCACTGGTATTAATAATGTAAGTGTAGGCTCTTATTCGTTGCATTTAAATAATACGGGAAGTTTTAATGTAAGTATAGGATCTTACAATTTATATAATAATACAAGTGGAGTCAGAAACACTGCTGTAGGACATTCTGCACTTTCCATCAATCGTTCAGGCAGGAATAATACGGCGATGGGTAGTTTTGCATTAGCAGGAAACGAAGGCGATAATAATACGGCTGTTGGCGTTTCAACCTTGCAATCGAATAATGTTGGAATTGGCAATACCGCCGTGGGAGCGTTTGCATTAAACAAAAATACGACGCGTTACAACACCGCCGTTGGCGATAGCGCCTTGTATAGCAATACCTCCGGCGATGGAAATGTGGCATTGGGAGCAGTGGCTTTGGCATCTAATGTAAATGGATATAGTAACGTTGCCCTTGGCTATCAAAGTTTATTTAAAAATACTTCCGGTGCGGGCAACAGTGCAGTTGGCGCTTATTCATTAAGTAAAAATATAGACGGATATAGCAATACCGCGTTGGGGCATTTTGCATTAAGCAGCAATATTTCCGGGTTTAAAAATACAGCAATTGGTAGCGAAGCATTGAATTATACAACGGGCAATTTTAATACGGCTTTGGGTGCTGACGCTTTGTTATTTAACGGAACAGGCAATGAAAATACGGCAACCGGTAGTTTGGCCTTAAACAGGAATTCAACAGCAGATAAAAATACCGCATTTGGTTATAGTGCTCTTGGTAATATTCAAACGGGAAGTAATAACACTGCCTTGGGATGGAGTGCGGGAAGTAGTTTGCAAAGCGGAGCAGTTTTTAATACTACCTGCATAGGGTATGCAACCGGATGGGCCTCCACCAGCAGTAATCAAATTAATATTGGCAACATGAGTGTTACCAATATTGGCGGTCAGGTTAATTGGGGAATGTATAGTGATAAGCGTATCAAAAAGGATATTCAAAACGATGTGCCGGGATTGGCCTTTATTACCAAATTGCAGCCGGTAACTTATCATGTAGATCTTTCGCGCGAATTTGAAATTGGAAATAATGGATTAAAGGATACGACAGAAAACTATCCCGGTAAATTTGATGTTGAAAAAATTAAATTTAGCGGCTTTTTGGCACAGGATGTTGAGGCTGCAGCAAAAGATTGTGGTTATGATTTTAGTGGCGTAGTGGCGCCCCAAAATGGCCAAGGATTATATATGGTGCGTTATGCCGAATTTGTGGTGCCATTGGTTCAATCGGTTCAAGAACAACAAAAAATGATTGAATTGTTGAAGGCGCAAAATGAAACCTTAATGAAGCGAATTGAAAAGCTAGAATCGAAGTTGTAGTTTTTTTGAATAT
>JBJOQA010000079.1:0-2721 GCA_046050225.1 Bacteroidota bacterium
AACACAAAACTCCATTCAGGTTTCACCCCTTCATAAAACTTTGAAAAACTAATCACCGCTACATTTTTCCCTTTCCATTTTAATAAAAGTTCATCCATATTCCCCCGATACAAAGCAGTATGCGGTGCATAGTGAGATTTCAATCTCCCCGGCGTATCGGCATGCGTGGCTGATTCACCCAATGCTCGTTTCACAGGATGCTGTAACACCGCTTCAATAGCTTCCTGACTGATACCCCCATACCGATAGACCAATACCGCACCATCCGGCTCAAAACCAACGATAGTGGACTCTACACCCACTCCTGAGGGACCTCCATCTAATATGTACGGAATTTTGCCTTGCAAACCGTCAAATACATGTTGTGCCGTGGTAGGACTCACATATCCAAACGGATTGGCGCTAGGTGCAGCTAAAGGAAAATCAAGTTGTGCTAATAAGGCAAGTGTTAATGCGTGATTCGGAATACGAATAGCCACGCGATCGCTACCGGCCGTTACCAAATCGGGCACCGTAGATTTTTTAGGAAGTAAAAAAGTGATAGGCCCGGGGCAAAAAGCAGCTGCTAATAAATGCGCCTCCGGCGGAATATTAGCTACATATTTTTCTACCTGACTCCAATCAGCAACATGCAAAATTAGTGGATTGAAATGCGGGCGATTTTTAGCAGCGAAAATACCCGCCACAGCCTTTTCATTCAATGCATTACCGGCCAAACCATAAACGGTTTCGGTAGGAATGGCAACTAATTCGTTTTGAATTAACCAATCACGCGCAACATCGATACTATTTCCAATTACTGTTTGCATTTGTGCAAAGATAAAAGGCCACCGTTGAATGGTGGCCCCTTTTGCTTCTGTTTTTGTTGATTAATTTACCAAGATGGTAGTATGTTGGATAGCACCGGCTGCAGTTATCAATTGAAGATGATATAAGCCCGGAGCCATTTTTTGTTGAAAATTGAACTGATACTTGCTGTTTGAACCATTATGCTGAAGCGTTGAACGATAAACTTTTCTACCTGAATTATCCATAATTTGTGCCTCGTAAACACCCGCCGCAAATTGATCTAACTGCACCCCCACTTGATTACCATGTACCGGATTAGGAAAAACGCTCAGCAACTGCTGCTTGCGATTTACGCTTACGCGGATGGTCGTACTTACACGCGCATCCCCATTTAAATCAATATTTTTTATGCGATAAAACAAAACATTGCCGGGTAAGTCAGCATCCACCCAAGTATAGGTAAATCTACCATTTGATGTAGCTAATGCAGCTTGCTGATGAACAACAGTGAAATTTCTTCCATCAACCGATCTTTCAACTTGATATTTTAAAACATCAATTTCAGAGGCAACTTTCCATGAAACATGCACTTGTTGATTTTGTACATTGGCACTTACTTGTTCAAAATAAACCGGCAAAGCACCGCCACTTACTACATTGAATATTAATTTAAAACGATCTCTGGCTTTTGAATTGATATTTGCATCACAAGTAAAGTTGAAACGCGTAGTATCATTTAAATCGATAGGCGTATTGGTTCCGGTGTATTTATCATATAAAAAAGCAGTTAGTCCCGGCGTATTGTAAAAAGTAGCATCAAATTCTAACGTATATGATTGCGACAACATTCCCCACATCTCAAAATTTACGGTATCACGCGAAACAATTGCCTGTCGTGCCTCAATTACCAAAATACTATTACCGGTTTTGATAGCGAAATTTTCACCTGCATTGGGCATTTTAAAAGCATCATTCGGATCAATCGCATTTGAAAATGCATTGTCAAATACTGCGATATTCGCATCAATAATTGAACTACCTGTACCGCCTAATGGAAATAATCGCGTATCAATTTTACTAAACATGGTTGGCGAACTATTTAAGCGAGCAGGTTTTCCTGCAAACACAAACGCAGGCACAAGCATGACTAAAATTTGCAAACACCAGCGACCGAGAGAATGGGAATATTTTTTTTGTTCGGCCAACTTAGCTCCGGAGCGATTGCATACAGTTGGGCAAAGGCCAAATTGGCTTGCAAAAAGATTGTTCAGGGTAGCATTCATAATAGTACGATTGATATGGGTGAATATCAAGGACTATCGGATTTGATACGCTTTTCGGTAAGGATAATAGAAATGGGTGGATTGAAATGAGAGGAGTTCTCTGATTTCATAAATGTATGGACAAAACAAATACCGTTTTGTAATAATTTTCTTACTACCTACTCAATTTCACAAACTTGCATTGAAATTCAATACAAAAGATGAAAAAAAATATTTAAAAAAGATGAAAATACCTGATTTCATATTCAGTCATTTCCAATAATTAGACCTTTATTCCATTAAAAAAACGAGCAATAAATTCGGTTCATTAGGTTTACGACCTACAAATAGTAAATTAAATGACAGTTAGTTTAGATCGAATGATGGCTAGCATTTTCCAATAGGGAGGACGGTAATGATGCTGCTGTTCAAATCGTTCTATTTCCACTAGAGCGGCCGTTTTTAGCCGTTGATAAATATCCACGAAATACTGATTCTTTAATGCCTGCGTTGCGGTCATCCCTTCGGGAATTTTTGCAACATTACCCAACCTATTTTGCAATATGCTCCACCCCTTTATCAATCGTGCCATCGGCAACAAATACCAATCATACTGAATGACCTTCCCTTTATCGGCCTCCTCTAATAAAACATCCATTACGGCATTGTC
>JBJOQA010000080.1:0-3792 GCA_046050225.1 Bacteroidota bacterium
ATCAATCTGGTAAGTCTTGTCAAAGATTTTGTATTAATTACGTTAGGCATATTTTCTGCGGCATTTGGTTTCAAAGGATTTTTATTGAGCAATGATTTTATTGATGGCGGAGCAACCGGAATTTCATTATTGATTTCAGCATTAACCGATATACCGCTATACCTGCTTTTACTACTGGTAAACATCCCATTTATTATTTTAGGATATCTTGTATTGGGAAAATCCTTTGCTATAAAAACGGCTTTAGCAATTACCGGATTAGCGATTGTAGTTGCCACAGTTAATTTTCCGGATGTAACAAAAGACAATCTTTTGGTGGCTTTGTTTGGCGGTTTTTTTCTGGGTGCAGGTATCGGGCTCTCTGTTAGAGGAGGCGCAGTAATAGATGGTACGGAGGTATTAGCCATTTTTCTTAGTAAGAAATTGGGTATAACCATTGGCGATGTAATTATTGGAATAAACATTTTAATTTTTGGTGCATCCGCATATTTTCTATCGGTTGAAATCGCCTTGTACTCTATGGTTACTTATTTGTCTGCTTCTAAAACACTCGACTTTGTGATTGAGGGTATTGAAGAGTACACCGGGGTTACCATTATCACAGCTTGCAGTGAAAAAATGAGAATAATGATTGTTGAAAAATTAGGACGTGGCGTTACGGTATACAATGGAAAAAGCGGAACAGGTAAATCAGGTATTGCCAAGGATATTGAAATCATTTTCACGGTAGTAACCAGATTAGAATTAAATCGTTTAAATCTAGAAATTGAAAAGATAGATCCTAAGGCTTTTGTTGTTATGAGTAGTGTGAAAGATACCAAAGGCGGCATGATTAAAAAGCGCCCATTAAAGCATTAAACTATGCGGTCAGAAAAATTCTCGTTAACTATAGTTCTCTAAATCTCAATTATATAAAATGCATTGTTGTAAAAAGGGAGTACTGTTTTTATGCTGTTTGTTTCTATTGGTAGTTGCTATCGCGCAAAAAGCCGATTCAATTAAATTGCAAAATGCAACCCTGTATTATTATACCTATGGTAATGGTGAACCTATAATTATTTTAAGCGGAGGCCCGGGCGTTGCTTCCCACCAAGAAGATGATTTGGCAATAGCACTTTCAAAAAAATATAAAGCCATATTATTTGATCAACGCGGTACCGGTAAATCTTGGACGAGTCCCTTTGATTCAACCACTATTAATGTAGAAAGAGCAGTATTGGATATTGAAGTATTAAGAAAGCATTTGGGATTGCAACAACTGACGATATCCGGGCATTCTTGGGGCGCCATGCTGGCTTCTGCTTATACAGCACAATTCCCTAAGCGTGTAAAAGATCTTATTTTAATTGGAGGAGGAGAACTAACGCCCGATATGACCAATATTGTAAATGAAAATGTAGATATACGATTTCAATTAGGAGATACAACCAACTATTATTTTTGGAGTGATTCTGTAAATGCAAATAAGGATCCCCAAAAAGCGAAGTATGAGTTGCGAAAAATTACTTGGTCGATGTTAAGTTATGACAGAGAAAAATTGGATCTCATATTAAGCCAAGCCGAACACGGGGAGTTTAATAAGGAGATGAATAAAATAATGTGGAAAAGCATATCTCGTAAAGATTATAAATGGATAGAAAGATTACAGCATAACTATAAAGGAGGGTGTTTGATTATTTTTGGATGGCAAGATCCCATTGCCGTAACAACATTAAGTTCTTACATAAAAGCTTATCCGGGTGCAGTGGTTAAAGGGATCAATAAAGCCGGTCATATGCCTTCGGTAGAACAGCCGGAATTATTTTTTAAGGAAATAATGAATTACCTGGGAAAACAGAAGAAAACGACCAATAAATCACAATATTAAAATTTACCTACCATGAAATATGTAAACTTTGGTTTAATACTAGTTATTTGTTTTGGTGCTTGTACAAATCAACCTTCTTCCAACAATGCCGAGCAAGAAAAAATGGTTCGACAATACTTTGATTATTTTAATCAACACAACTGGAAAAAAATGGCCGGTATGTATGCAGATACCGCCTTATTTAAAGATCCTTCCTTGGGAAATGGTATCGTAAAACAATCTCATCAACAAACAATCCAAAAGTATACTGAACTCCAAAAGTTGTTTCCCGATTTGCATGATCAAATCGTTCAAATTTATCCGGCCGGTGATCAACATGTAGTGGTTGAATTTGTTTCATCCGGAACGGGTCCTGATCAGGTAAAATTTGAATTGCCGATCTGTACCATTTTTACTTTTGAAAAAGGAAAGATTACCAAGGATTTTACTTATTACGATAATTTTGAAACAACAGATTCTGCAAAATAGGGTGCGATCTATACATAAAGTTGTAGCCGGTATGTTGGATACAGCATTTTAAATTTATTAGCAAAAGCTTAAATTAATTACCAATGGCAAGCAAGAAGCAGCTCTCTAAAGATCAACGTGAATCATTCATTGCGCTGCTGAAAAATAGATTTGAAAAGAATCCACAACGGCATAACGGCATTGAATGGACGAAGGTTCATGCAAAACTAGAAATGAGCCACGAAAAGCTGTGGTCGTTATTTGAAATGGAACGTACCGGCGGTGAACCGGATGTTGTAGTTTTTGATGCCAAAGCAATTGTGTTTGTGGATTGTGCTGTAGAGAGTCCTGTAGGAAGGAGAAGTACGAGCTATGATTACGAAGGGCAACAATCAAGGAAAGAATTTAAACCCGAAAATAATGCCATCGATATGGCAAAAGAAATGGGAGTTGAAATGCTCGATGAAGCTCAATATCGTGCATTACAACAATTGGGTAAATTTGACATGAAAACATCTAGTTGGATTAAAACACCTGCGGATATAAGAAAATTAGGCGGAGCATTGTTCGCCGACTTTCGTTACGGACATGTTTTTGTGTATCATAATGGCGCACAATCTTATTATGCCGCCAGAGGATTTAGAGCTGTATTGAAGCTGTAATGGCTGTTTTATTTTGATAAAAGAAAAATGTGTAAATAGCCGATACAACTTTTTCATTTCGATTTTTAAGTTGCTACTTTTGATTTAACGTTGAAAAATGAAGTTCATTTATTTAATTCTGTTGATGTTGTTACAAGCGGTAACTGCAAAATCGCAAACCACTGAATTGGGAAACAATCCTAGCCATGGTAGATTTTATTCAATTAGAGGAATAAAATTATATGTTGAACAATATGGTAATGGAAAGCCATTGGTGTTACTGCACGGTAATGGCGGAAGCATTTCCTCCATGGCTGCCATTATCCCTTATTTTGCTGAACGTTATCACGTTATAGCAGTGGATAGCCGAGCCCATGGAAAGTCAACCGATGAAAGTGACTCGTTAAGCTTTGAAATGATGGCAGATGACATTGCTGCCTTACTAGATACGTTAAAACTAGATGCTGCAAATATTATCGGTTGGAGCGATGGAGGTATTGTAAGTCTTGAATTAGCTATGCGACATCCCCAAAAAGTGAAGAAATTGGTATCCACCGGCGCCAATCTTTGGCCCGATTCAACTGCCCTAATGCCCGATTTTTGGCGAGAAGAACAACAAACATTTGAGAAAGGGAAGAATAAAATATTGACTAACAAAGCAGAGAAAAATGCTTGGAAACTTTTTTTATTAGATTGGTATCAACCCAATATTGCTTTAGCTCAATTGCAAACTATTGCTGCCCCTGCTTTAATTGTAAGTGGTGACAAAGATCTGATTCGATTAGAACATACCATTTTGATCTATCAAAATATTCCAAAGGGGCAATTATGGGTTTT
>JBJOQA010000081.1:0-2698 GCA_046050225.1 Bacteroidota bacterium
GGACACTAAATTTTTAATCGTTGTTATAACAAACAATATCGCGGGTCGAATTAAATGAAATAGTAAAGTGCCAATTACACTAAAGATGGAAATGATAAGCAGCGGCAATACGCCGCCAAAAGTGAATGTCATGCCCAACACAAATCCAAGAAAACACTCGGCTCGATAAATTGGGAAAAAGAACGCCAGCAAAAAAAGGGAAATAACCATATAAAAAGGTATTTCTATATAGCCCCATGTAAAAAACAAAGAGAGTAGTATGCCAAAAGTTAACGCAGCAATAAATGTGTAAATGATTGTTTTTGAAACCCTAATATTTTCCGAATCAATGCTTATTCGCTTTTGTATTCGCTGCAATAAAAACCAAGTAAGTAAGGGTATCAAAAGCCCACCCCACCAGTTTGAAAAGGCCGGTAAATCTTCTCTTTGTAATACATGATGGCTTAACACACCACCATGCGTATATTCCCAAATCAATAACAACCAAATGGCGACTGTTGCTGCTGCCGTTACGTATAGCTGAATTTTATAAAATTCTTTTATGGTCATACAAATATGCTATTGTTATTTAAGACCTGCTCCTAATTTTTCAATCTTGTTTAACCATTTTTCTCTCAAAGAAAGTGCTGTGTTTTTGATGGGTCCAACATAAGTTACTTTAACCGGCTTAACGCCGCAAAATTCTAATGTTGATTTCTTTAATTGATTAACGCTTGGTCGTCCAAATACAAACCAATAATACCAAGATGGTTGGTCAAGTGTGGTAATAATGTGTGCGGTTTTACCGGTTAGGAGCTTATCCCACCACACTGAATTTTCTCTATACTGAAATGCAAAGCCCGGTAAAAAAAGTCTGTCAATAAAACCTTTTGTTATGGCAGGAAGTCCACCCCACCAAACGGCATGAATCCAAACTAAATGGTCGGCCCATTTTATTTTTTCCCAAGCGTCTAATAAATCAGGTTCTAATTCAGTTCTTTTTGATAGCCGAATTCTAAGTTGGGATTGAATTTTAAATCTTTAATCACAATCTCTTTTAGCTCAGCCCCCGCAGTTGCAGCGCCTTTTTTGTAAGCAGCAACAATTCCAAAATTAAAACTCTCGCTATTGGGATGCCCGTTTATTATGAGTATTTTCTTCATGCTAAATAATTGATTTCTATTCCGTTCAGTTTCCTTTTTTGTTGTCTTATATAATGATTATCAATCAACCAATGTTAGCACAAACAAATAATCATTGCGCTTTATTCATTTTCGTTATTTCTACTAGCAGTCTTCTTGCTAATAAAATTTACAATTCTTACTCGTTCTCCTAACAACAATAAACCTATTAGTATTTTGGATGCCGGAACTAACAAATTTGATTGACTTGCTTCGGGAGAGCCATAAAATATTGATTTTCTTTCTTGAATGAATATATAGGCATCTTTGCAAAAAATTGGAATTTCTTGTACCAATATATATCCCCCAATTATCGTAATTGCTATTGTTAAGATTTCGCTTGGGCTCAAACTAATTTGTCTTTCTTGTTTCTCCTCAAATGAGAATGCTATTTCAGTAAATCCCTTATCCAACTTCAATAAATCAACAATATGATTTGTTTTAATCAATAACAGTAAAACGAGAAAAGTATAAAAGCAAAGAATTAAGATAGAAACCATCAACACGCCTATTGACTCATCATAATCATTGAATGAAAAATAGCGTACAAATATCATTACCGTATCAGGTATTTGATTAATTATCTCTCGCAAAAAAAACAGCCCAAATATTTTTAAAATAATATTGAATAAACTTCTTGGAGTGACAGTCATAACAAGTTGTATTGAATTTGCGGCTAACGTAGTTATAGGAGTAATTGACCTGACAAATATAACAATTTACACTTTGTATTTTTAAATAATATAAAGTGATCTTAAAATAAGGATCAGTAGTTTTTAAATCAATCTACTAGGTGATTGTTGCCGAAAAATTTATGCCTTGTGCTATATATCTTGTTTAATAGGGAGCTATGCAACATGGTTACCACTGTTGAAATCTAATGCCAACTTGATGGTCTTTAATAGCAAATTCTTTTGCACCCCATGGTCTTGAAGTAACCTTGTTTAGATTGGGGTGAAGTAGATGAGGGTGCGATGTTGCTATTTGGTCATATACTTCTTCAATATCATTGGTAACAATTCGCAATTCGGGGTAATGTTCTTTTGCTAATTGTTCGTCCTGAAAAAGCATGATGCCTATTCCGTCTTTTTGTAATACACAGTAAGGTTGTGAAGTATTTAGGTCTTTGTGTTTTATGGTAAACTGCAAACAATCAACAAATAATTTCAGGCCATCTGAAAGATCTGTGTAAAATACACTGGGCACTAATTTTGAAAAAGTCATGCGCGCTTTTTTTATTTATCGTTAACTGTTTACGAGTTGCACTTTTTTAATTTGATATTATGTACAAATGTTCACTAGCAAATGAATGACCTAAAACCCGCACCAACGAATGCTTTTGCAGGATGCAAGGTTTGTGTTTCGTTGCTCAAACAGATTGGTATTTTAGTTTTTTGTTTGAAAGTCTTCACTTACAGTAAAATACTCTATCATCAAAACTAATAACATAAAACAAAAGAAACTAACCTTTTGCATAACTGCCAGCAATTGCCAATCACCTGCCCCATACAAGTACAGCGTAAAATAGAAGATAAGCA
>JBJOQA010000082.1:0-6648 GCA_046050225.1 Bacteroidota bacterium
TGGTTCAATATCGCAAAGCAAATCCGGTTTTAGTTTACGGAAAATATACTTTGGTAGATGCCAAAAACCCGGATGTTTATGCTTATACAAGGGAAGATGGCAATCAAAAATTATTGGTTGTATTAAATTTTAGAGCAACTGTTAAGCAGGCACAAGTACCCATTAATTTGGAAAAAGCAACCTTGCAAATGACCAATTATTCAAAGGCACCGCAAAAGAATGTGAAGGGCAACAGCATTGCAGTTAGACCTTACGAAGCTTTGATTTACAAATTGTAAAAAGAAATTTTAATAAGTTGGAGATGCAGCAACCTAGCCGGCTTGCTGCATTTTTTTATCATTACGAACTTTATCCCAGTATTTTTTGGCTACCCATAGCATCCCAAAGCTTTCACCCTCTTCTTTGCCTAAATGTTTATGGTGCATTTTATGTGCCCAACGAATAGTTTTGATATAGTCGTTATTGCTGCGCGAAAACCATTTGATGCGTTGATGAATAATTACTTCATGCACCACAAAATATGCAAATCCATAGAGCGCAATTCCAAAACCAATTGCGGCTTGCCAGTATACTTGATTTTGTAAACCAAACATAATGCAAAGCCAGCTGGGAATCGCAAAAATGAGAAAGAAAGCATCATTTTTTTCGAAAAACCCTTTTCCTTTTTGATGATGATCTTCATGCAAATACCACAAAAATCCGTGCATTACATAACGATGCGTAAGCCAGGTAATACCTTCCATTGCTATAAAAGTTCCAAAGAGTACCAATAAAAAAAGGGGCCAGTTCATAAGATTATTATTTGAGTAAGGTGCGTAGTATTAAAAAAAACATCGCCTGAATAAGTAACAAATGTATGGCGAATTTGTTCTGCTTTACAAATTGAAGCCGATGGAAGATCCATAACAGCAACATACTTACCAATAACCAGCATAAGTAATTATATAATGGAATATTTGCGTCTTCGCCTAACCAAGTCCAATAGCCTAATTTAACCGCCATGGGCTCAATAATCCAGTCAAATAAAACAGCTAAAGAAGCTCCGTCGAAAATGATAGAATATGCTTGCCACCTTTTTGAAATAACACCGGCTGAGGTTGCATCTCTAAAAATTGGTTTTTGAAGAAGATGATGCAAGCAAATGCCACTGCAATAAATAATCATGAACCAATTGATGCCGATAAGTGGCGGCACGTTGAATAGTTTAATACCTAATGCCGTTTCATAGCGATAGTGTCCAAATAAGTAGCCGGTATTTACACCAATTACTTCAACTAAATAGCCAACAATTATACAAGCAATTACAAAAAGGTAAAAGGCTTTATTTTTTTCGGTCTGCGTCCACCAAAGTAGAGCGGCAGATAATAAAAGATTCAGCGGCGTAAGTGCAACCATCGCATCGCGATTAAAAAACAAAATACCCACTAAACCAACGGTATGAAATAGGATGGCGATAGCCGTTGCAATGGTATATTTAGAATAGCGCTGCACCTCAAATATTTAATGGGTTGGAGTATGGGCGTTATCACTTTCTACCAGTTCGCCAACAATTTGTGCACTTTTCATGCAAAGCGGAATACCGCCGCCGGGATGTACGCTACCGCCGCAAAAATAAAGTCCGTGAATAGTGCTTGTAAAATTTGCATGGCGCATAAAAGCGGCCATTTTTGAATTAGAGCTGGTGCCATACAGGGAGCCCATATACGATGCTGTTTGCGATTCAATACTAACGGGATTGAGTACTTGCTCTGTAGCAATAAGCGGTTCGATGGGCTCTCCCAATTGTGCTTCCAATTTGGCTAACACATTTTTGCGCGTTTCGGCTACTAAATCATCCCAGTTTTGTCCGCTATTGGCCGGTACGTTTACCATTACAAACCAATTCTCGCTTTGATCAGGCGCATGGGCCACATCAAATTTGGAAGTGATATTAATGTAAATTGTTGGGTCGTTTGAAATTCCTTTTAGATGGAAGATATTGTTGAACTCGTGCCGATAATCGTTGCTGAAAAAGATATTATGCAAGTGTAATTGCGGGAAAGTTTTTTTGATTCCCCAATAAAAAATGATGGCACTGCTACTGCGTTCTTGGCGTAGTAAGCGTTCGGCGTAATCGGGGTGTTTTAATAAATGTTTATAAGTGAAATATACATCTACATTGCTTACCACCAATTGTGCATCTATATTTTGATCATGCACCACCACGCCTCTCACTTTTCCTTCATGATGAATGATCCGTTGCACGGGCGTATCAAATTGAAATTGTACGCCTTTTTTTAATGCCAGTTGATACAATGCATTGGTTATGTTAATCATCCCGCCTTGCGGATAAAAAGTGCCTTGATTTAATTCTAAATGCGGTATCAAGCTCAACATGGCCGGTGCCTTATAAGGATTACTACCATTATAAGTGGCATAGCGATTAAACAACTGAACCGCTTCTTTACTATTAAATTGTTGTTCGTTATAACGATTCAGTGAAGTAAACAGGTACTTGGGCGACAAACGTTTTAATGCGGGTAAGATGCGTTTATTTAGCCACGTATTTCGCTTATGTAAAGAATGATTAATGAAGATGCTGCCGGTATGTTTGTATAGTGATGCTGAATTTTGCAGGTACTGTAGCACTTTTTCAGACTTTTCGGATAGTTTTTCTTCAAGTTCTTTTGCAAACAATTGCGCATCCGTAAAAGCATCTACCTGTTTGCCATTGCTAAAGAAATAACGGCAGGCAATAGGAACCGATTGGTATTTAAAATAATCTTGAATAGGTTCGCCTGCTAGGGCGAAGAGCGCTTCAATATTTTCGGGTTGGGTGAATAAAGATGGACCTGCATCAAAATGGAAGCCATCTTGTTGAAAGGCATTTAATTTTCCGCCGGGGTGAGAATTTTTTTCGAAAACCGTTACCTCAAAACCTTGCACTTGTAAACGGATGGCCGTTGCCAAACCTGCAATGCCACTACCTATGATGATTGCTTTTTTTGTATGCATGTACCTTCAATTGTTAATCAAATGTAGCCAAGAAAAATAGGAAAAAACAATTTCATCAAATGGCTAATCCATTGGCCAACAAATGCGACTCAATTTTTGGAAAGGCAATTTTGAACCATTCGGTGTATTTGTGCGGATGACTGTGGATAGAAGCCTCAATGTCAGGAATAGATTTATAGCAATAGTCGCTCACCTCTTCAGGATTGGGCCGTATAATACCTTCGTATACACCGGTAAAAACATGGTCAAATTCAAATTCGGTTAAGCCATTGTCAAACGGTGCTTTATACATAAAAGTAAAAGCTTTTTCTAGCGGCACAGCAAACCCCATTTCTTCTTGCAAACGATTGTTTGCAGCGGTTATTAAATCTTGATCGGGTTGGGGATGACTGCAACAAGCATTCGTCCATAATCCACCGCTATGGTATTTGGATAGCGCTCTTTTTTGCAATAACATTTCGCCTTTACTGTTGAAAATGAAAATGCTAAAAGCACGATGCAACAATGCTTTTTCATGCGCTTCCATTTTTTCCATGATGCCAATTTGAGCATCATTTTCATCTACTAAAATTACTTGTTGCATCATAGGGATAATTATAAAATATTAAGTTGGCTTCTTAAGCCGGCTTTAGCTACGATAAAAGCTTTTCGGTAGTTGGGGATACGAATACGACTAGCGAGAATATGCTTCGGTTTTGTTTTTTTAATTTTATGAAACAAACTCATGTAGTATTTAAAAGCTACATATACCCCAAACCTTGAGGTTACCGGTAATTGGATGATACCTTGATAGGCCTTTTGAAAGTCATTTAAAATATCTGCTTCAATCTCGTTTTTTTGATGTTTAGAGAAGTTGCTAAAATCAACCCCCGGGAAATAGGTACGACTTAAATGTTGATAATCGGCCTTTACATCTCTTAAAAAATTCACTTTTTGGAAGGCTGCTCCTAAAGATTGTGCAGCCGGTTTTAATTGTTGATATAAATTTATATTTCCTTCGCAAAAAACATATAAGCACATTAAGCCTACTACTTCGGCACTGCCATAAATATATTCCTTGTAGCTGCTTTCATCGTAGGTTGCCTTATGTAAATCCATTTCCATGCTATGAAAAAATGCTTCAATTAAGTCATGCGAAATTTTATATTGATTTACCGTTAACTGAAAACTGTTTAAAATAGGATTAAGGCTAATACCACGCTCAATGGCGGTGTAAGTTTCTACTTTAAATTCGGCCAACAAGGTAGCTTTATCGTGCCCGTGAAAACTGTCAACAATTTCATCAGCAAAGCGCACAAACCCGTAAATATTAAAAATGGGTGTGCGTAAACTAGGGTGTAACAATTTAATAGCACTACTAAATGAAGTACTGTATTTTTCGGTTGTAGCCTTGCTGCATTGTTGACTTAAATCGTAAAATAAGCTAAGCATAATTCACTGAAAAGTTGGTTGTTTTATGTCGTTTTAGTTGTTAAACCTTAACGAGTGATTCAATTGTTATAAGTTGGCGCAATAAAATAACCGCCTTGCATTCAACAGATTTATCATCAAATAGTTCACTCAATGATAGCCATTTTGTGCGGTTTTGTAGCAACAATATTTAAAATAGGTAATTATTTATTTTGTAGATACCGTGAAATCTCTTTGGCAACTACTTCACCGCTAATCAAACTTGGGGGAACACCGGGGCCGGGAACGGTTAATTGGCCGGTGAAAAACAAATTGCGTACTTTTTTGCTATGCATGGATGGCTTTAAAATTGCCGTTTGCATCAACGTATTGGCCAAGCCATAGGCATTGCCTTTAAAAGAATGATAATCGTCAACAAAATTGCTTACCGAATAGCTTCTTTTTAAGATAATATGTTCACGAACGGGTTCACCAATTTTTGCTTCAAAGCGTTTTAAAATTTGTTCAAAATACTTATCACGCAACTCGGTGGTATCGCCTTCTAATCCGGCAGCAACAGGTATGAGGAAGAACAAATTTTCGCAACCTACCGGCGCTACGGTGCTGTCGGTTGCTGAAGGAGCGCTTACATAAAAAAGTGGTTCGCGCGGCCATTGTTCTAAGGTATAAATATCTGCACCATGTGCTTCAAAATCAACATCAAAAAATAAGGTATGATGTAAAATTTGTTTGAGTTTTTTATTTAACCCAACATAATAAATCAGGCAACTAGGCGCCATCACTCTTTTATCCCAATAAGCGGGTGTATAGGTTCTGTCGGCAGGTGCTAAAAGTTTTTGATCAATATGGGCATAATCGGCACTGCCTACCACTACATCCGCCTTTAGGCTTACCTGCCCGTTTGCGGTATTACAGGTAATGCCTGTTGCAATGCCTTTTGTAGTTTGAATGGCGGTTACCTCATGCTCCCACAAAAATTGAACACCTAGTTCGCTAGCCACTTGATACATGCCTTGCACCACTTGATACATACCTTGTTTAGGATACCAAGTACCCAGCTTGATGTCGGCATAATTCATTAAACTATATAAGGCAGGGGTGTCTTGCGGTAAAGCTCCCAAAAATAAAACCGGAAATTCAAGTAATTGACGAAGGTAAGGGTGCTTGAAATGGCGCTGAATATGTTTGCGAATGGATGTAAAAACATCTAATTTAAAAACCCCTTTAATTAAATCTACGTCTAAAAATTCAAGAACAGATTGACCCGGTTTGAATACCAATTTTTGTATGCCTACCTGATATTTGTATGCTGCTTCTTTTAAAAATTGATCTAAAGCCGCGCCACTGCCAGGTTCTAAAGATTCAAATAGCTTTTTAAGCGCGTCGTAATCAGCCGGTATATCCGTAAAACGATCTTCCCAAAAAATACGATAAGAAGGATCTAATCGTTCGAGGGTATAGTAATCTGAAGTTTTTTTTCCGAAAGATGCAAAATAGCGATCAAATACATCGGGCATCCAATACCAACTAGGGCCCATATCAAAGGTAAAGCCATCTTGTTTGTATTGTCGGGCCCTACCACCAGGCATATTGTGCTTTTCCACTACGGTAACTTGATAGCCCGCTTTAGCTAAAAAGCTGGCAGCAGCCAAACCCGAAAACCCACTTCCAATAACGAGGATGCTTTTCACATTTTCAAATCTAAAAAATCAAAAAATAAGGCCAATTAGCTACGCGAAATTTGCTCTTTCAACAACTTGCGCGCAAAATGAATTCTACTTTTAATGGTTCCAAGTGGCTCATGCAACATTTCTGCAATTTCATGGTACTTATAGCCCTCAAAATACAAAAGAAAAGGATTGCGGAAAATATGTGGTAATTGATGAATAGCCGTTTGAATCTCTTTTAATTTTAAACCGGTTTCGGCTTCATTGTGCACCACCGCTTGTTGTTGATTCAATAAGTAATCATTGTCACTTGAATCAAAAATGGTATTCTGTTTACTCTTTCTGCGGTAATTATTGATGAAAATATTACGCATGATGGTATACAGCCATGCTTTAATATTGGTGCCAACATGATATTTTTCTTTATTGGCTAACGCACGAAACATGGTTTCCTGCAATAAATCCTTCGCCACTTCCTGATCACGCGTTAACGTAATTGCAAATGGTTTCAGAAACTCTGTATTATTTAACAGTAATTGATCAAAATTTTGAGTAGCCATTGCGTTTTGTTTAATAA
>JBJOQA010000083.1:0-12089 GCA_046050225.1 Bacteroidota bacterium
TAGCCATTGAGGTTCCCGAAATTCCAACGGCTTAATCAGGCATTTTAAAGAACATTATAGCTGGAGGGATAGCAATATCCCTCCTTTTATTTTTTGATAAGCGCTACTAAAGCTTCCATTCTTTTTTGAAGATCGTTGTTTTGCAATAGCTAAATGATGGCAGAAGTATTTAATTACTGTACTTAAAAATGAAATTGGCTTTTTTACCTAGAATTCTTATTTCCAAGTTCTTGCTAATTTTTTCGTAATGATAAATTTGATCGTTCAATAAAGAAATGCCGATCTCTTGTATTGGAAATTTGGGCAAATTTTGGACTTCTATATATTCAATAGTTGTTTCGCCATTTGTAAATGTATTTTTAACCTTTCGGCAATTATTTAGTAACGCAAATTTTTGTAATCTATCAAAAAGATTTTTGTCGGCAAATAACTTAATGTATGTTACCATTGAGAATTGTCTAGGATACTTTTTGCCATTTGCTAAAATTGCATTGAACTGTTTGAATGTCATTGACTGGTTGATTTGGCTGTTCGTAAACCCCAAATTCTTTAAATAATCAGATTGATACGCTAAGATGGATAGTTCATTGTTTGAATTCTTTAAGCTTATTGATTTATACCAACTGAATTGTAAACTGTCTTGAGTAGCTATAGTCGTAAAAGTATCAACAGCTATTTTTAGTAAGTTTGATTGCTTGAATAGTTGGTCGAGATAATTGATTTTTCTAGTTTTAAATTCTATACCCCAGTCGCCAAAATTATCACCAAGCTGTTGTGTATTTTTGGGTTGAAAAAATTCAATCGTAGCTGATTCGCCAATGAAGTACTTTCCCGTATATGCACCGGCATTTGTTTCTTCTTGTTGTTCCCTACAAAAAAACAAAGTGTCTTTTAAATATTTACTTTGAAATAATTGTTCATATGTAAAACTGTCGACACACACAAAAAAGGTGTTGAAATCAGTTTTAGGAATTGACTTTATTTGTCCAAAGCATATCGACTGCAAAAACATTAAAATTAAAAATAGGTAGTGTTTCATATTGAAATATTTTTTCCAACATCTATAATTATAGAAGCCTAAAAGGCTATTGTTCCGATACCAATATTTTGCTGTGCAAATGCAACATAAAATTTAAAACAGCCTATAAACGATAGAAGGTTTTGCGCATTGTTCCTTAAAAATAGCTGGATGAAATGTTGCAGTAGTTTATAGTTCGTGAATGGCTTATTTGTTTTGGTGAATGGGGTTAGACCCTAGAAAATAAATTCAAAAATTCGTCCTTTTTACTTCTGCTTAAACTGATATGCATATTGTTAGATAAAATAATTTCACCGGCATCGCCGCGTAGGTATTGAACCACTTCTTTTAAATTGATGATATAACTTTTGTGTGCCCGGAAAAAATGTGACGCGTCTAAAAGTTCTTCAAAATGATGTAAAGATTTGCTTATGGTATGTTTTTGCCCGTTTAATAAATGTATGATGGTATACGAACTTTCGGCCTCTAATAATACGATTTGTTGCATCTTAATAAAACTCAATCCATTTTGATCGCTAACGGCAATTACCTCCGGCACTTTGCCCCTTGCCACAGCTGATGCTTCTTGAATTTGCCTTGGTTGCAAGGGTTGATGTAATCCTTTTGCTTTATCGATAGCCGTAAATAATTCATTTTTATCGATTGGCTTTAATAGATAATCGAGTGCATTTAATTTAATGGCTCGAATGGCGTATTGATCATAGGCGGTGGTAAAGATTACTTTTGCCGAAATGGCCCCAAGTTTTTCTAACATCTCCAATCCGCCTAAATAGGGCATTTGGATATCTAAAAAAATCAAGTCGGGCTGCAGTGTTTGAATGAGTTGCATGCCTTCTTGGCCATTGCCGGCATGTGCAATTACCTCCAATGAACCGGGGTATTGTTGCAGCAAATATTGCAAGGTTTTGATGCAATGTGTTTCGTCATCAATTATAATGGCCCGCATTGGATTTGTCATATTAAAGGGTGTATCGTTAATTGAATAATGGTACCCACGGCTTGTCCTTTTTCATTTTCTACATCAATTACTTTTACCTCATTTTTTGTATTGGCCGAATGTAGTCTTTGTTGCGTGATGGAGGTGCCTAAACTTTGGTACTGTTGCTTTTGCTGTAAAGCTGCAGCTTGTTTTCTGCCAATACCATTATCTTCTATTTCAATTTTGCAAATATCATTTGTGGTGGCGGTGATCTTAATTTGAATTTTACCGGAAGGTTGTAAATGCACCAAACCATGCCAGATTGCATTTTCAAGATAGGGTTGTAAAATTAAAGGTGGAACAGAAATAGCTTGGGTATTTACATGTTTATCAATTAAAAAATCAAAACAAAATTGTTGATTCAAGCGGTTTTTTTCTACTTCTAAATAACTCTTGGCCGATTCTATTTCTTTTTCAAGTGAGATAGATTCGTGTAAACTGTTATCCAACGTAAGTCGAATTAGCCGGCTAAACTGCAGTAAATATTCACTTGCTTTTTCTGTTTCATTTTGTACAATACAACTATTGATGCTGTTTAAGGTATTAAAAATAAAATGCGGATTCATTTGAGCGCGCAAGGCCTTATTTTCTAATTCGGTAAACTTCTGTTGTATATTCAGTTTTTCTTGCAAACGGTTTTTAAGTTTACGCATGCGCTGTTGAAATAGCCACAAAAGAAGCAAGAGCAACAGTATTAGCCCACAAACTAAAACCCATATTTTTTGGTACCAAGGAGCAGCCACTTTAATTTCGATAGTACGCTCATACCATACTTGATTGTTACTAAGTGCTTGTATTAACAAACTGTAATTGCCGGGAGCCAAATGGTCAAAATTTAGATGATAGCCTTCCGGATATTGCATCTTTCTATCTACCGGTAATAATTTATATCGCAAGAGCGTTTCAATAAACGGATGCTGTTCGGATAGGAGTAATTCAATATGCAACTTTGTTTGATCATCGGGCAAGTAAATGCCGTCGGCTTCTATCGTTCTATTGCAAAGCAAATTGATGCTGTGTTGATTTTCTTTCAACAATTCTTCTGCCTGCATGGGTATTTTTATCAATTGATTGGCGCCCCAGAATAGCAGCATATCGTTTACAAGCAGCATGGGCTTATCCGCGAATTGTTTTATTAAGTTGTTTAATGGATGCCGAGATGCCATCAGCGCACCATTTTTTATCTTTAATAAACCCGAAGCTGCTATAACAAAACTATCCTTGTTATAAATGCAGAAATGATAAACAGCTTTATCATTGCCTAGGCTTACTGTTTTTTTTGCCCCCGATTGCGTATTTACCTGCATTAAACCTTCGCTTGTTGCCAACAAAACCGTTGATTCGTTTTGTTTTATTGCATCAAAAATATTGGCAAAGGTTTCTACCCTTCGCACCGGCGAAACCGCTTGATTGATATTGGGGGATAATATATCCAAGTAACTAAAGTAGGTACCAGCTAATAAGTACTGGTTAAATGCAGTAACAAATTGATAGTTTTGATAGGGTTCATTTGCAGTAGCAGCAAAAGACTGAAAACTGCGTTTTGCGGTATCAATTATATATAATCCATCCGCTCCGCCTGCAACAAGCAATCCGGTTTGTGTTAATGGCGTAATAAAGGAAAGATGCGGTATCTTTTTGTTAACCAGTAATGGCTGATATCGAAATAATTTTCCTTGATAGTAGTCGTAAATGTTTTCTCGGGTACAAATCCATAAATGATGGTATTGTGGAAGGATGCTTACAATAGGTTCTTGTTGGTTTGGGAGTTGAATGCTTTTTATCAATGCCAAACTATCCGTAATCCAGTAAACGTTCTGTTGGTTTGCTACTACAATTCCGTTGGTAGTTTTTTGGGCAAGAACAGGATAGGCTTCATTAATTTTAAGATGTTGATAGTTAAAAACCTGATCTGCATTTTCGTAAAGGGGTAGAAGTGAAATGCCGGAATTACTAACAGCAATTAGTACACGATTTTTGGTTAATAAGATTTTTTGAATGTGATTATTTAACAAGCTGTAAGCATCATCGGCAATATGTTGGTAGGTTGCAATTCTTTTTAAGCTGTTTTTATGAATTACCGAAATGCCCTCTTGCGCCGAACTGCAATAAATTAAGGTGTCGGATAATTGTATATCCGTTAGCTGAGTGCCCGTGATTGCGGTGCTAACCCATCCATATTTTTGATTCATTGGCGTATACCACATTAAACCTTTATTGGTAATGCACCACAATGTTTTTTCTTCGTCCCATACCGCATTGTAAATACTTAAAACCGGTTGCTTGCTTCCATGGGTAAATAGCCGTTCTATTTTTTTTAATCGATAATGATCTAGTTCATGTTCTATTAACCCGGTTGTTTCTACTGCCCAAAGTTTGGTAATGTTTTTTTGATGGTCTTTTTGCAGAGCCCTAAATCCGTCGGATCGATTAAATAGTTGTTTGCATTTTCCTGAAATTAAATTGTATAAGTAATAGGCGCTGGTATCATAACCGGTATAAAATAATAATTCGTGCGAAGCATTGATATCGGCTACCATGCAATATTTTTTGATGACGCTATCGCCCAACTTTAAAACAGGTAAAACTTCGCCTGATAAACTATTGATAGTTAACCGTACAATTCCGTTGTTAGTACCGATAAATAAGTTGCCTTCAAATTCGAGTAAGCTGTTGATGTTGTTGCTACTGTTAGGTGGCAAATCTATTTCGGCAATACTGCCGGATTTAATAATAAACAAGCCTTTACTCGTTCCCGTAAAAACGATGCCATTACCGGTTTGACAGATGGCTTTTATGTCGGCATTTTGAAAAAGAGAAGTATTTATATTTTTAAATCGAGGTAGTGGCTTGGCAATGTTTTTGAATTGTGCAGCAACAGTAACAGCCAGCACTTGCAGTATTCCCCATAGGAGAAAGGAGTGTAATAGCCGATACTTTTTAAAGGTTGTCATGATGATGCTTGCCAATATCTACAAATGTAGCAACCCAAAATGGTTGTTTTAGTGAAAAGATGTTTTGCTTTTGTGAATAGTGAAAATAAAAAGGGTGTATCCATGATGGATACACCCAAAGGTTTTCAAGGATTGAATACTGCCTTTCGGCAATCATTCAAAGGCGCTGCAATGCACAGGATCATTCATAGGTAGTTCGTTGATCTTATGATTGAGGTTGATTACTATTTTTTAAAGTACCTACCCATACTTTTTTGCCTTGAAATTTGCGTACCAAATACATGATACCTACAAACAAGAAAAAGAGCGGTCCGGTAAATCCTAATAAACCAATATAACGTGTTCCATAAAATGCTTCCATAGGTCTTCTCAATCTTTCTGAAATCAAATACATACTAGGCACCATAATTAGGGTAAGGAAGAAAGAGAAAATCAAACCAAAGATAATCGTCCAACTCAATGGTCCCCAGAAAACAACGCTATCACCACCAAAGAAAATATGTGGTTCTAAATGCTGGAACATCGAAACGAAATTGATATTAAATCCAACAGCCAATGGTAACAAACCAAGGATAGTGGCGATTGCAGTTAGCAATACCGGAATAATACGAATTTTACCCGCCTGAATGGCTGCTTCACGCGTACGCATTCCTCTTCCGCGCAGCTCATCGGTAAACTCAATCAATAAGATACCGTTTTTGATTACGATACCCGCCAAACCTACCACACCTACACCAAGCATGATTGATGCAATGGTCATACCGGTTAAAGCATAGCCCAACATTACCCCTATTACCGAGAAGAAAATTTCGGTTAAAACGATAAATGGTTTGCTCAATGAGTTAAACTGTAATACCAAGATCAAAAAGATAATACCTAATGCAATGGCTAATGCCGTTCCTAAAAATGCGCCGGTTTCTGCTTCTTGCTCACCTTGTCCGGTTTGTTTAATGGTAACGTCTAACGGTATTTTTGTTTTCGATTTAAAGTCGGCAATTTTTGTTGCTAGTTCCTTATTTACTTTCGCCGTCAACGAAGGGTCGAGCACATTTGATTGCAATTGAATGGTACGCTTAACGTTTTTGCGTTTGATGGCACCACTGGTATTGGTATAATCAATGGATGCTACGGCACTTAATGGTAGCGATTTCACCATCATGGTATTCATGTCCATGAACGTAATTCGCATATTCATTAAGTCAACTACGTTGGAGCGATTTACATCCGCGTAGCGTAACTGAATTTTATATTCATCTTCTCCATCTTTTAATTTACTTACTTCTTTACCAAACAAAGCGGTACGAACAGCCATTCCAATTTGGCCGGTGCTCAATCCTTCCATCATGGCACGTTGTCTATCCACATTGATGCTAATTTCAGGATTACTTAAATCCACATCCAACTTCAAATTTTCAATACCATACACTTGGTTGGTGTCGAGGTAGTTTGAAAGTTGGGTAGCCACTTTGGCGATATCCTCAAATTTATCGCCGGTAACTTCAATATTTACCGGAGGATCGGTTGGCGGACCGCCATCTTCTTGGTTTACCTCAATACTGGCACCGGGGATGCCTTTCATTTGTTTTCTGATTTCGTCTAAGAATGGTTTAGTTTTTTTACCATGTCTTTTTTCGTATTCAACAAATGAAACTTGAATTCTTCCCAAATTAGGTTGAACGCTACGGTTATTATCGCGCGGGTTGTTTGCACTGATGGCTACATTGGCAATAATACTTTCAACCATACTTCCGGGTTGACCCGGCTTTTCTGCTTCCAATACTTTGTACACTCTTTTTTCGAGTACACGCAATACACTGTCGGTATAACGGATATGTGTACCCGCCGGCATTTTTAAATAAACATAAATAAAGTTAGGATCGCCGCTTGGGAAGAACGTTGCGTCATTGCCTCTTGCCATCAATAAAATAACCGAAACAGGGAATAACACAAATAGCATCACCAACATCCAAACCGGGCGCCATCCTTTTAACACCCAACGTAATAATGATTCATAGTGATTCATTAACCAAGGCAACACACGGTTTTGGAATTTGTGAATGATATCATTCAACAAATACGCGTTAAAAACCATTAAGATGGCCATTAGTAATAACAAATTGGCGGTTCCGTGAAAACCGGGTAGATGCAATAAGATTCCGCCAATTACAAATACTAAGAACCATTTGCTACGAAATACGGCTTTTTTAGGTTTTTCAAATTCTTTGCCTTCCGGTTTCATAAAACTTACGGCAAATACCGGATTAAAAATAAAGGCAACGATAAGTGATGCAGCTAGGGTAAGGATGAGCATGGTGGGCAGGTAAATCATAAACTTACCGATGATGCCCTTCCAAAAGAGTAACGGGAAAAACGGGGCCAGTGTGGTAGCGGTACCGGCAAGTACCGGAATAAATACTTCACCTGCAGCTTCTTTAGCACTACGAATGATGGGTACTTTACCATTGTTAAAAATACGGTGTGTGTTTTCAATCACCACAATTGCATCATCCACAATAATACCCAAGCCAAACAGCAGGGCGAATAATACAATGAAGTTGAGGGTAACGGATGTGCCCACAATTGAGTCGGCAATGGGTAAGAATAAGAATGCTACAAATACACTCAGCGGAACGCTTAATGCCACAAAAAATGCATTGGTAACACCCATGAAGAACATTAAAATTAGCAATACCAAAATGAAACCGATGATAATGGTATTTACCAAATCGTCGAATGCGATGGCCGTTTGTTTACTTTGATCACCTGTAATTAATACATCCAAGTTATCGGGTAATTCTTTGGATGCCTTCATGTCGGCAACAATCTTTTTGATTTTGCCTGCCGCATTAATCAAGTTTTCGCCACTACGCTTTACGATATTTAGGGTAACTACATTTTTGCCGCCTAAGCGCGCATAACTTTCGGTTTCTTTAACCGTATCCACTAAATGCGCGATATCGCGTAAATACACCGAACCGCCACGAGCACTACTGCGAACAATAATATTTTGCAAGTCTAGCGCCGATGTAAATTGGCCTTTAACACGAAGGGTACGTTTCATATCGCCAACGGCAATTAAGCCACCGGTAATATCATTGTTTTCGCGTGCAATCGCGGCTTCTATATCAGTAAAGCTAATACGCGCAGCGTCCATTTTATACGGATCAACATTTACCTGAATTTCTCTTTCGGGTGCACCCACAATTTCGGCACGGGTAATTTCAGGAAGTTCTTCAAAATGATCTTGTAATTTATCTGCGTATTGTTTTAGTTTAACACCATCATAATCACCGCTAACATTTACAAACATAATGGGCATTTCGCTAAAAGCGAATTCTTGAACATCAGGTTCTTTGGTTAAATCGGTAGGTAAATCCGTGGTAGCTTTATCAATTGCATCTTTTACCTTTTGTTTTGCTAAATCGGTTTTAACATCCGTGTCAAACTCTACAATGATTAAGCTATAATCTGTTTGAGAGATACTTTGAATTTTTTTCACCTTAGCACCGCTAATTCCTTTCAATTGTTTTTCGATGGGGCGTGTTACCAAGTTTTCAATATCCTTAGGTGCATTACCTACATAAACAGTGGTTACACTGATGGTGGGTACTACAATATCCGGAAATTGCTCTTTGGGTAAGGTGTTGAATTTAATCAACCCGTAGGCCGAAATGATGATGGCGATGATGTAAATCGCAGTTCGATTATCAATCGACCAACTGGTGAGTTTAAACTCTTTAAATTTTTCTTTAATTCCTTCTATGAAGTTCATACATGAATTTTAGTAGTGCTGTAGGAATAATCTGGTTGCGTTTTGGTTTATTTCAGACTTACCAACTGTCCTTCGTACAGATTTTGATATCCTTCGGTAATAATTTGTTCGCCTGCTTGTAAACCTGATTTTACTTCAACTAGTTCGCCATAGATTTCACCAATAATGATGGATCTTTTTTGTGCAACTGTTTTACCATTGCCCAATTTTGCAAATACAAAAAGATATTTACCCTTTTCGTCGGTTTGCACAACATTTACCGGCGCAACTACCGCGTTAGGTGCTGCATAATCCAAAATTTTAATAACTGCTAACTGATTAGGACGTAATTGTGCATCAGCCGGAATTTTTGCTTCCGCTTTAAATCCTCTGCGTGTTGCATCAATAGATTCGCTCAATAAGTTTAGTGTGCTATTGAAGGTTTTGTTTAAATCGGTAACCAATACTTGAACAGAAGTGCCTTTATGAATGCGTGCCGCATAATTCTCAGGTACATTGGTTACCGCTTTTAGACTGCTGGTATTGATAATTTTAATTTGTGCACCCATAGCAGATGCGCCGGTAAAGGTTTCGCCTACGCGGATATTCACTTCATCTGCAACGCCACTTACATCACTCAATACCAAGGTTGTTTTTAATTGCTCTTGTTGAATTTTGATGCCTTCTTCTGCTGATTGTAATTGGTTTTCGAGTGCTTCTACATTGTTCTTAGCCGACAACAATTGTACTTCTGTACCAATTCCTTGTTCCCATAAGTTTTTTTGGCGATTGTAAATATTGCGTGCAAAGCCGAGTTGCGTTTTTATTTGTTTGGTTTGTTCTTTTGATGCCGCAATTTGCTGACGAATAATGGCGTCATCTAATTTTAAAACCGGTTGGCCTTTTTTTACCTGATCACCTTCTTGGATGTACAATTCTTTCACCACACCACCCGCCATCATTCCTGCGCTGCGCGGAGCGATATAACTGATATTGTCGGTGGTAATTTGTGCTTGCAACTCAATAAAATGTTGAAAGTTTTGGGTAGTAGCTGCACTAACGCTAACCAAGGCGGTTTTAACGTTAGCCAAAGCGGCGGTGTCGAGTTTTGCAATTTCAGCTTCTAAGGCTTTAATTTCAATTTCTCGCTTCTCGTTTTCGGCTTTTAGTTTTTCTAAATCAGCTTTTTTATTTTTTAGTAAAGCGGCGTTATCCTTGCTTCCGCAAGATGCCAGTAATAAGATGGCTGTAGTACTAAGGATGATAATGCTTTTCATTATTGCGTAAGTTTATGAATTCGTGTTGTTAGGTTAAAGTTTTCCGGTTGCTTTGAGGTAATCAATTTTGGCATTGATGGCATCATATAATGCACCGTAGTAATTGTTTTGTGCCACTTTTAATTCAGTGTGCGCATTTATTATTTCTAAATTACTGCCAAGGCCTTGTTCATATTTCTTTTTGGTGGTGAGGTATACCTTTTCGGCCAAAGCAATATTTTGTTTTTGATTATCCGTGGTAAGAATAGCTGATTTCATTTTTAATTTGGCACTATATACTTCGTATTCAGCTTGTTCTTTGGCTTGTTCTAATTGATTTTGCGTTTTTGTCAAACTCAAACGAGCCGATTCAATTTTAGATCGTCTTGCAAAACCATCAAAGATTGGAACAGTAATTTTAACGCCCGCCAATGCAGTGGTAAACCAATCGCCTTTTCCAAAAAAGTTGAATGAGCTTCTTTGTGCATTTTTAGAATATGAAGCAAATGCTACTACCGATGGGATGCGACCTAATTGATAACGTTTTACGTTATATTGATTTAAGCGAATTGCTTGGTTAAGCAGTTTAATATCTTTTCGATCGCCGCTATTATAACTTTCATCTAAGATGCCATCTTTTAATGTAGTTTCTGATAAGGTGTCGGTTAAAATCAATTCATCTTTTTGCGGCAAATTCATTAAAAACTTTAGTCCTGCATTGCCTGCTAACAATTGATTTTTTATTTTTTCTTGTTCGGTTTTTAGATTATTCAGTTGAACGGTTGTTTTGTCAACGTCTAACCTTTCGGCGAAGCCATTTTTATATAGTTCTTTGGTGTCGTTGAGTAACTTCTCTAATAATTGCACGTTAGCTTCAAGGCTACCAAGTTGTTTTTGACCTACCACCAATTGGTAATAGATTTTTTGAATGTTTGCATTAATTTGTTCTACCGTAATATCTGCGGTAGCGTTGGCTAATTTCATGGCCGCATCTCTAGCTTGCAAACCAACAAAAACTTGTCCGTCGAATAAAATTTGCGAAACATCAACACCGGCGCTAGCGGTCCAAGGCACACCAAATTGTGCGGCAATGGTTCCAAAGCCATTAGCAGGCATGGTTATGGGGTTACCGTTTCCGTCTTTTACACCTTGGTCTATTAATACTTGGTAAGTAGCCGGACTAATAAAGTTGGGTAAACTTTGTACCGGAATATTAAAGTAGTGGGTGGTGTTGATACTGCCGTTTACTTGTGGCATGGTTAGAGCCGTAAACTCACGATTGGTTTGTTTTTGAATTTTTACATCTAACAAAGCATTTTTTACTTGAGTAGCGTTTTTGATACCAAAGTCAACGGCTTGTTTTAACGTTAATTCATGCTTGGTTTGGGCCTTAGCGGGTAGCAAGAGGCTTACAAGAATAACTGCCACGAGTGAGCCTGCTATCCTTTTATTGATTAATAGTTGAATCATTCCTTCGTCTGTTTTAAACGTTCTTGTTTATATTTTAAAATGAGTTTATGGCCTTTTAAAGAAGCCAATCCAAAAAGAAAGTGTTCGGTTAGTTGCATCCCTACATCTACTAATTTGAATTTATTATTAGGAAATACTTGTTGATTGAAAGGCATTAACATGATTTCGATTCTTGCTTTAGTAATCGTTTCGATGTCAATATCACTGCGGTATAATTCTTCGGCGATGCCTCTCTCAATATTTTTGCGCAATACATTATACATAAACTTGTATTTATGCTCATGTACAATCACAAAGGCCTTGGGATGAAATTTTTCTAGATCATGAATAATGGTTGGATTCATGTTTTCAAACAAATCTTGCATCATTTGCATGGCAAGAAACACTTCATGAATGGCGTTTTTTGCTTTTTGACTATCACACATGCAGGCCGATTGATTTTCATCAATTTCCATTCTGATAATCGCCATCACCAACTCATCTTTGTCGGCAAAGTACTGGTAAATCGTTTTTTTACTTATCCCGAGGGCAGTAGCAATATTGTCCATGCTGACACTACGAATGCCAAACTGCCTGATCATTTCGTGGGCTTTTTGCTTAATTCTTTCGCGATTGTCAATCATAATTGGATGCAAAACTA
>JBJOQA010000084.1:0-2888 GCA_046050225.1 Bacteroidota bacterium
AAGGAATGCAATACATGATGCTCATAAAAATGATCCATATCCTTGCGCGAAATCACGTTGATTTTTTCATTCCAATCAGCATATAAACCTTTGAGTTGTTCAAATTGTTGCTGCTGTTTCGGCGTAAAATCATCAAAGTATTTCAATAAATGGTTCATTCGTAAGCGTTTATTGGGTAGTTTATTTCCAGCTTTTTCTGCCTTTGCCAACCACCGAAAATGAAAAAATAAAATAATAAAAGAACATCCAAATATCAAAGAATAAAAAGAAAGGAAATAAATCTAATTCCTTTAATTTTTTCATACTAGGGTAGTATACAATTACCTGCAACAAAAAGCGAATACCAAATACAATGAGCGCCCATTGCCAATTATAAAAAATCATGCTGGTAATAAACAAGGGGTAAAAAAAGAAATGGGTAAAGGCATACATTCCCAAGAAAAACTTGTGAATGAACTTATAATACTTTCCGGTGCTAAAATGTCTGTTTTTTTGACGTACCCATTCACCAAAAGAACGAGCCGGCTCGCTTAATGTAAACGTGTCGGCATCAATGTTAATGCGCGTATTAGTTTTGGTTGCCGCGGTGCGGATAAACAAATCATCATCTCCGCTGGTTACATGGTTATGGGCCGAAAAGCCTTTATGGCGGTAGAAAATAGTTTTTTTATAACTTAGGTTTCTGCCAACACCCATATAGGTTAAACCGGCCAAAGAATAACTTAAATATTGTAATGCGGTATGAAAAGTTTCCCAGCGGATGAGTTTATTCAACAGTCCGCTTTTCTTGTGATACGCGCCATAGCCTAGTACAATTTCTGTGTCATCGCCATAGGTCTCCTGAATTTTATCAATCCAAAATTCGCTAGCCGGTACACAATCAGCATCAGTTAACAGCACGATTTCATATTTGGAAGCTTTTATCCCCATACTGAGTGGGAATTTTTTTCCGGGAATCATTTTAGCCTCTTGTGTAAGCTCTACCAAACGTAAATGTTTGAAACTCCGTTGAAATTCTTCTACCACATATTTACTCTCATCATAGGAATTGTCGTTTACCACAATTACCTCATGGGTGGTGCGATAATTTTGTAATAAGGCACCCGGCAAATTTTTTGCTAAATTTGCAGCTTCATCTCGGGCGCAGATAATAACTGAAACCGGATGGGTTTGAGAAGTGGTCTTTTTTGGGCTTTTAAAAAAAACAAGCCGAATAAAGAAAAACAAATAATAAAACACCTGGATTGCGGTGAACAGGCAAAAAATATAAAATAACAATTGCCACCATTGCATAGTCATCATGCTGCAAAAATAGTGACCTGACGATATTTTCAAGGCGATGTTTTACACAACGTATTAACCATTTCTGTTAATTATTCATTTTGAACTAAAAAAAACTATGGCTGAACTCGCTTTTGAATTGCAACATACCGATACTGCCTCAGCTGCCCGAGCAGGTAAAATAACCACCGATCATGGCGAAATTCTTACGCCCATATTTATGCCTGTTGGCACGGTAGGGAGCGTAAAAACCGTTTCTCAACAACAATTATTGCAGGATGTAAAAGCGCAAATAATATTGGGTAATACCTATCATTTGTACTTACGCCCCGGTTTGGAAACCTTGCAAGCTGCCGGAGGATTGCATCAATTTAATGGTTGGCCAAGGCCGATTTTAACGGATAGTGGTGGCTATCAAGTTTTTTCTTTGGCCAATAATCGAAAAATTACCGAAGAAGGGGTTGTATTTCAATCGCATATTGATGGAAGTAAACATTTGTTTAGTCCCGAAAAAGTAATGGATATTCAACGTGTGATAGGGGGTGATATCATCATGGCTTTTGATGAATGTCCACCTTATCCTAGTGATTATACCTATGCAAAAAAGAGTATGGAATTAACGCACCGTTGGTTAGATCGGTGTGTAACGCATTTTAATAGCAAGGAAGGTTTGTATGGTTATACGCAAAACTTGTTTCCTATCGTTCAAGGAAGTACTTATAAAGATTTGCGCAAAGCGAGTGCCGAGTATATTGCTTCTAAAAATGCTAATGGAAACGCTATTGGTGGCTTAAGTGTAGGAGAACCTACCGAAGTGATGTATGAGTTTACGGCACAATGTTGTGAAATTTTACCTGATCAAAAACCTAGATACTTGATGGGCGTGGGCACTCCTTGGAATATTTTGGAAAGCATTGCCTTGGGTGTGGATATGTTTGATTGTGTAATGCCAACCAGAAATGGTAGAAATGCCATGTTATTTACCAGTAAGGGGGTTATCAATATTGATAATAAGAAATGGGAGCGTGATTTTTCGGTGATTGACGATGGTATCGATTGTGAAATTAGCAACTACTATAGTAAAGCCTATGTGCGTCATTTAATTAAGGCAAAAGAAATGTTGGGTTTAACTATCGCGAGTATTCATAATTTGGCTTTTTACTTATGGTTAGTGAAACAGGCGCGTGAACATATCTTGGCAGGCGATTTTGTGAGTTGGAAAAATGAGATGGTGGTTAAATTGCAAACGCGTTTATAAGTAATGGTACAGTGCCGTGGCACAATTATTGAAAGTGAATAGCGATATAAGCAACTGAAAATGTTAGCAGTTTGTAAAAAAAACAAAACTTGTGTGCAATCAGCGGTAGAACCCTTATTTTTAACTTATAACCCTTTTTAATATGAAATATTTTTTTGCATTTTTATTGATTTTAGCGTCATTCGTTAGTTATGCGCAACCTGCACCTAAAGATGCGCCTGTTGATGTAACGGTGGTGGATGCCAAATCTGGTGCGCCATCCAATAATGAAATTATTATTTTTAGAAGTAGGGCTAATAACCGCGAATATCAAGGCTTAACCGATGCCAATGGTAAATTTTCTTTGCGT
>JBJOQA010000085.1:0-10218 GCA_046050225.1 Bacteroidota bacterium
CTTGGGAAAAAAATTACGATTTTGTAGACGAATGTATTTGCGGTTTATCCAAAGTAGGCAAAGCCGGCATGGTGGGCTATGTAGACAAAAAAGGCGAAGTGCTCATTGCTTTGGAATATAATGAAGGCCTTACCTTCAGTGAAGGATATGTGGCCGTTAGAAAAGGAACAAAATGGCGCTTTATTGATAGCTTAGGAACGCCAATTACAGCAGCTATTTACGACGATGCACAAGGATTTAGCAATGGTTATGCTGCCGTTTCTAAAGATGGACTTTATGGGTATATCAATAAAAAAGGAGAAGTGGTAATACCCTTCCAATTTTCGAATGCACGTAATTTTTCAGAAGGAGCGGCACCCGTGGCCAATGCAAAAGGATTTTGGGGCTATATAGATGTGCAGGCCAATTGGATCATTAAAGCACAATATGATTTTTGCGATAGTTTCACCGATGGCGAAGCCCGCGTAATGAAAGGTGAGAAAGTGTTTTATATCAACAAGCAAAACAAAATGTTACACGAATAATAAGTGAAAATATTTATGTATTTGTAAGGTGTTGAAAATGAATTGCATTATTTGACATTAACAGAAAGTTAGGCAAAAGGGATAATTGCTGCAGGTGCACAACCTTGGTAATTATCCCTTATTTTTGCGGCATGACTGCAGAATACTTAAAAGATATAAGAGACCGCATCTTGGTTTTGGGGAGGTTTCTTTGACGTCGCTAATCGACAACAAAAAATAGCTGAAGACAAACAACTTTCGCAAAGTCCCGGTTTTTGGGATGACAATAAGCGCGCAACTTCCGTTTTAAAAGAAATTAAGAATAACGAGTATTGGGTTTCTCTTTTTGATGAAACCAATACCGCCGTGGAAGATTTTGCCGTATTATTTGAATTTTGGAAGGGGGGAGATGCCAGTGAGGAAGAAACCAAAGAAGCCTATGATAAAGCTATTTTGGCCATAGAAGATGCTGAATTTAAAAGTACCCTCAATCAACCCGAAGACGAATTACCTGCAGTATTGCAGATTAATTCGGGGGCAGGTGGCACCGAAAGTCAGGATTGGGCGCAAATTTTATCTCGCATGTATCGCATGTATGGCGAAAAGATGAAGTGGAAAGTGACCGAGTTAGATTGGCAGGATGGAGACGGCGCGGGTATCAAAACCTGTACGTTTCAGTTTGAGGGACCATTTGCTTATGGTTTTTTGAAAGCCGAAAGCGGCGTACATCGTTTGGTGCGTATTTCACCTTTTGATAGTAATGCACGCAGGCATACCTCTTTTGCTAGCGTGTACGTATATCCGTTAGTAGATGATAATATTGATATTGAAATTAAGGATAGTGAAGTGAAGATGGAAACCGCTCGTTCGGGTGGTGCAGGTGGGCAAAATGTAAATAAGGTAGAAACCAAAGTGTTTTTAACGCATATCGCAACCGGCATAACCGTGGTTTGTCAAACCGAACGTTCTCAATTAGGTAACCGCGAAAAAGCGATGACGATGTTGAAAAGTAGGTTGTACGAGGAGGAACTACGCAAACGCAACGAATTAAAAGATGCGGCCAATGCCAACAAAAAGAAAATAGAATGGGGAAGCCAAATTCGTTCCTATGTTTTCCATCCGTATAAAATGATTAAAGATCACCGCACCGATTTTGAAGTAGGTAATGTGGGGCCGGTAATGGATGGTGAATTAGATGGGTTTATCAAGGCTTATTTGATGAGTGAAAAAGAAGCGGAATCGAGTTAAGGGGGCAACGTTTAACTCGTTTAAGGTTTAAAGTTTAAGGTTGGTTTTCGATCGCAGCTACGCTGGATGAGGAAAGGTTTGTCGTTTGAAAGGTTTGAGGGGTTTGATTCGTTTGAAGGTTTAAGGTTAGTTTTCGATCACCGCTGCGCTGGATGGGAATTAACTTAAGTGGATTGTAGGTTTCTATTTTGTCAATGAAATTAGTTGATAGAAAATTTTATTATAAATGAAAATGGTTCGTAGATATACGAACCATTTTCTATTTAAGTAACTTATGGTGAAAAGTTGGAAATCCTGCGCCGGTTTGTGGCATTTTCATCTAGCGCAGCGGCGAACGAACAACGATTCAAACGACTTAAACCTTCAAACCTTGAAGCTTCTACTTCTTTTTTCTTGATAAAAAAGAAGCAAAAAATCAAGGCTGCAGAAAAATTGGCTAAAATGTCGGCCATTGCGCTACAGCGAAAAAGCTAAAACTCAACTGTTGTTATCTATTTAACGATCACCCATTTCTGCCTTGGTGCAAAGCCAAATATTTTCGCTGCTTAACGCTTCATGCCCACCATTTCTTCACGCCATTTTTCTGAGGCCGTCCCAAATCCAACTGCACGTTAAATTGAGAACGCTGTGGTTCAAGGCGAAAGAAAGAGAATGAGAATGAGAGCGAGAATGAGGTTTGAAGGGTTGGAAACTTGCCTCCATCTAGCGCAGCTGCGTACGCACCCCAACCTTAAACTTTAAACTTTTAAACCTTAAACCCGCTTCCCGCGCAGCGGCGAACGTATAACGACTTAAACGAATCAAACGAATTAAACCTTCAAACGATCCAAACCCTTCAAACGCTTTTACATAAACAACGCCTTCAACTCTCCCGCATCTTGCGGTTTCATTTTGCCGCCGAGAATTAAGCGAATTTGACGACGACGCATAGCCCCTTCATACAATCTAATTTCATCTTCTGATTCAGGAATAACGGGCGGTACAGGCCTAGGTTTGCGATTGGGATCCAAGGCTACAAAAGTGAAGTAAGCTTCATTGCTTTCGTATTTAAATTGATGCAAAGTATCTTCTCCCCAAACCTTAATATAAATTTCCATCGAAGTATTAAAAGCGCGGGTAATGCTTGCTTCTATATGTACGACATTGCCCAATTTGATGGGATTTTTAAACGAAATATTATCTACCGAGGCGGTCATGCATGGCGCATTACAATGGCGACTACTCACAATGCCTGCAGCAATATCCATCCAATACATTAATCGGCCACCCATTAAATTGCCAAACACATTGGTGTCGTTCGGCAACACCAGTTCATTCATTACTACAGCACTCTCACTTACTTTTTTACCTTCCATTTCCATAATTAAAAATTTTCTTGGGGCAAAGATAGGCGCGTGGGCCAAAAGGGAAGTAGAATTATGATTAATTCGCATTATTTTAAGTTTGAAATTCAATATTTGAATTGAATCTTCCTCTTTTCGAAAGTTGAATTCGTTGTTCTTAAAATGCGTATGATTTTCTTAATGCCGAGTACTGTGGTTAATTGCTACAATAATTGCATATTGCCTACTTTTGTTTAAACAGTATACTATGGCCTTTACTTGGAAACTAGCAACATTTGATAAACTCTCCACCCATGAATTATATGCAATTTTACGCTTGCGAAGCGAAGTGTTTGTGGTGGAGCAAAATTGCGTTTTTTTAGACATGGACGATAAAGATCAACCCTCTTTACACTTAATGTGTTGGGATAACGATCATTTGGCCGCGTGTTGCCGTTTGGTGCCGCCCGGCATTGCCTATGAAGAAGCTAGTATAGGCAGGGTTGTGAGTTCGCCGGCACGAAGAGGGCAGGGGGCCGGATTGCAAATGATGCAACATGCCATTCAACATACCTGCGATTTATTTGAAGTAGATACGATCAAAATTGGCGCACAATTATACCTCGAAAAATTTTATGGTTCGTTGGGCTTTGTGTCGATCGGTGATACCTACCTAGAAGACGGAATTCCGCATATTCATATGTTACTCAAGCAGCAATAATCGTTTTTGGTACAATAATTGACGTTTTTGGCCGTTAATTGACCGTATAGGTTCATTTTCTTGTTCTGGCAGTTGACTAATTAGTTAAGTGGCTGGGCAGAACCAATATCCTAAAACGTACACCCATGAAAAAATTTCTGTTTAACAGACTTCAGGCGCTAGCTATTGCGGCCACCATCCTGCTGATGAGCATTTCATCTAATGCCCAACATCTGATGTTTGGTAACGAAAACTTGAAGATAGAAGTGGGTTTGAATTTTGGTCCCACCTTTTTTCTAGGCGATTTAGGAGGTAAAGTAGGTAAAGGAACCACATTCATCAAAGATTTAAACTATGAGTTTACAAAATTGATGAAAGGAGGATTTGTTAGTGTATATCCTTCCGATTGGTACGGATTTAGACTTGGCGCTCAATATACATTTGTTGAAGGAGATGATGCAATTGTTAGTACACATGGCGTAGATGAATTATGGCGTAAACAAAGAAATTTAAACTTCCGCAGTAATGTATGGGAGTTATACGGCGCTTTGGAATTTTACCCGATTGATTATTTAAAACGCAACGCGGATGATTATGAAGGTAGATTTAGACCTTATTTATTTGGCGGATTGGGGCTCTATCATTTTAATCCGCAGGGGTCTTTAACGGATGCAAACGGCAATGTAACTTGGCATAATTTGCAGCCATTACATACCGAAGGACAAGGGTTTCCTGAAAATCCTACAAAGAAAAATTACAAACTAACCCAAATGAATTTACCATTTGGCGGAGGTTTTAAATACGAGTTTTCTGAAAATATGAACTTGGGTTTTGAGTTGTTGTATAGGAAAACATTTACTGATTATATAGATGATGTAAGCACGGAATATATCGATCCTCAATTATTTTTTAATAATTTGTCGGATGCCGATGCTACAATTGCCAGTGCTATTAGTGATAAAACCATTGGTATTGTTACGCCCGGTGTAGGTAGGTATGCTCCCGGAGTGCAAAGAGGAAATCCTAAGCAAGATGATGCTTATTTTTCATTTTTATTGAAAGTAGGTATCCGCATAGCGGGAGGAAATTCAAGTGGTTATTCAGATCGCAATGCAGCTAGATCAATGCGTTGCCCGGCTCGGTTTTAATTAATTGGATGATGGCTCAAATACAGGCCGGATGCCAATTGAAAGCAACCGACCCAACTATGTAAGCCAAAAAATCCAAAATATGAGAAACGGAATGTCAAACGGACCGTTTATGTTGAAAATGTTTTTGATTGTGAGTTGCATGATGCTGGTGATGCTCATTAACAAAGCCCGCGCAACACAAACAAACCAATGCATTGCTGCGCATAAACTGATTTCAAAATAGCACCAATTTTGCATCTACCTTGATGCACATAAAATAAATGTTCATGCTGATAAGGCATGAACATTTTTGCGTTTGGGGGATTTCATCAAACTGATTAACCTTTCATTTCCAATTTGAGATACTTGCCGGTAAAGCTTTCTTTCACTTTTAATAAGCCTTCGGGAGTGCCTTCAAACAAAACGGAACCGCCGCCATCTCCACCTTCAGGACCAATGTCAATAATATGATCGGCCACTTTAATTACATCCATATTGTGTTCAATCACCAATACCGTATTGCCGCGATCTACCAATTTGGTTAATACTTCCAGCAAATGCTGGATATCCTGAAAATGTAACCCGGTTGTAGGTTCATCTAAAATATAAAAGGTTTTGCCTGTATCTTTTTTACCTAATTCAGTAGATAGTTTTACCCGTTGCGCCTCGCCGCCACTCAAGGTTACGGCACTTTGTCCGAGTGTGATATAGCCTAAGCCAACTTCCTGTAACACTTTTACTTTGCGATAAATAAATGGAACAGGTTGAAAGAATTCTACGGCTTCATCTACCGTCATATCTAACACATCACTGATAGATTTTCCTTTGTATCGAATCTCTAATGTTTCGCGGTTGTATCTACAACCGTTGCATTTTTCGCAATGCACATATACATCGGGTAAGAAGTTCATCTCAATCACGCGCATCCCGCCGCCCTCGCATACTTCACAACGACCGCTCTTTACATTAAATGAAAATCTACCGGCGTTATAGCCTCTGATTTTTGCTTCCGGAACGGATGCAAATAAGGTTCTAATATCTGTGAAAAAACCGCAATAAGTTGCAGGATTACTGCGTGGGGTACGGCCTATCGGTGATTGATCTATTTCAATTACTTTATCAATTTGTTCCAACCCTTTTACCTTTTTGTAAGGCATTGGATTTTGCTTCGATTTGTAGCAATGTTTGCTTAATAGCGGAAATAAAGTTTCGTTAATCAGCGTTGATTTGCCACTTCCACTTACACCGGTTACTACAATTAATTTCCCTAAAGGGAAGCTAACATTGATGCCGCGTAAATTATTGCCGGATGCACCGGTGATATCAATCGATAAGCCATTACCTTTTCTTCTGGTTTCGGGGATAGCAATTTGTTTGGTGCCATTGAGATATTTTGCAGTGTCAGAACCCGATTGCAGCACTTCGGCCGGTGTACCCATTGCCACGATTTCGCCACCATGCTTTCCGGCCTTTGGGCCGATATCTACTAAATAATCGGCAGCTAACATGATGTCTTTATCGTGTTCTACCACTAATACGCTATTGCCGATATCACGCAGGTTTTGAAGCGCAGTAATTAATCGTTGATTATCGCGTTGATGCAAACCAATACTGGGCTCATCTAAAATATACGTGATGCCTTGCAGTTGGGAGCCTATTTGTGTTGCCAGTCTAATACGCTGTGATTCGCCACCACTCAGTGTTTTAGAGGGTCGGTTTAATGTAAGATAGGTGAGCCCTACGTCTAATAAAAATTGTAAACGTTCTCTGATTTCTTTTAATACATCTTTGGCAATAGCATTTTGTTTATTGCTGAGTCGTTTTTCCAATCCGTCGAACCATTGAGCTAGCTTATCTAAGTTGCGATTGCTCAAATTGGCAATATGCTGCTCGTCTATTTTAAACCATAAACTTTCTTTTCTTAATCGCGTGCCTTCGCAAGTATTACATTGGGTAAGCACCATGTATTTTTCTACCCAATCGCGCATAGCTTCGGTGGCGTTGGTACTTCCAAACCAACGTTTCAGCATGTTAATTACGCCTTCATATTCTTGCGGATAAAAATCGCCGTTGGTGCTGTCGCTGTCTATTTCTACTTCCAGGCTTTGTGCAGTGGGGTCGGGCGCTTCCGTTCCGTACAATAAAATATTCATTGCTTTTTCAGATAGGCTGCTGATGGGCTTATCTAATGCAAATTTGTATTTTTTGGCAAGCTGCTGTACTTGTTTAAAAATTGAAGCTTCCCTTTCTTCGCCTAACGGCGCTATCCCTCCCTCGTTAATACATTTTGAAGGATCAGGTATTACTTCCTCCATATTAATTTGATACACATCGCCTAAGCCTTTACAAACTGGGCAGGCGCCATATGGACTGTTAAATGAAAAAGCATTGGGAGAAGGTTCTTCATAACTGATGCCCGTATCCACGCACATTAGTTGTTTCGAATAGGCGGTAACGTTAGTGTTCTTTCCGCCGGCAGGCGCAACAAAAATTAAGTCCTTTCCAACCTGCAATGCTTTTTGAATACTTTGGCTTAATCGTACTTTCATATCCTCTGTAACCGCCATGCGATCAATCACCAATTCAATATCGTGAATTTTGTAACGGTCTACTTGCATCTTGGCTGTTAGGTCTACAATCTCACCATCTACGCGTACTTTGAGATATCCTTTCTTTCTAACATCTTCAAACAATTCGCGGTAGTGTCCTTTTCTTCCTCTCACCAATGGGGCGAGTAAACTAATTTTTTGATCTTTAAATTTTTCAAAGATATTTTGTACTATTTCTTCCTCGCTGAATTTCACCATTTTTTTGCCGGTGTTATAGCTATATGCTTCTCCAACACGGGCATACAATAAACGGAGAAAATCATAAATCTCGGTAATGGTACCAACCGTACTACGTGGGTTTTTATTGGTGGTTTTTTGTTCGATGGATATTACCGGAGAAAGTCCGGTGATTTTATCTACATCTGGGCGTTCCATATCGCCAATAAATTGACGGGCATAGGCACTAAAACTTTCCATGTAACGTCGTTGCCCTTCATTGTAAATCGTGTCAAATGCCAGGGATGATTTGCCGCTACCACTCACCCCTGTAAAAACAACTAATTTGTTTTTAGGTATATGAATGTCGATATTTTTTAAATTATGCTCCCGCGCCCCAAAAACATCGATATATTCTTGTTGATTAACGGTAGCAGTTGTTTTTTTTGCTTTAGTTGCCATGCAATTGATTTGGAATTTCCAAAGATACTAAACAATAACCTAGGCATTTAGTTGGAAAATAAATGATTTAATATATAGGCCGTTAAAGGAATTTAAAAAATGATGAATGGGCATCTTTGAAATTGGAAACCAAAAGGGAGAGGATTAACTTTGTGTGATTTGTTCTTTTTAATTTTACTACAATGAGAATATTTATAGCATTTAGTTTGTCGCTGTTTACTTTAGTTGCAAATGCAGCCATTAAAACTTGGGTGGGCGCCAGTGGCGATAATTGGCAAAACGCAAGTTCTTGGTCGCCGGTAGGTGTGCCCGGCACCAATGATGATATAATTTTTAATACATCCGGAACCGTTGTGTTTACAGCTAATGTAGTGGGCATTAAATCGTTATTAATTACCAATAATGCAACTGTTGCCTTTGAGGCAGGCGGGGTTTATAAATTGGGAAGCGTTGTGGGCGCTCCATTAATTATTAATACCGGTAGTACTTTGCAAGTAAGAACAGTTAACACTACCACCGGCGGTTTAAGTTTGGAGGTAGATGGTACTTGTCGTATCGACGGTAGTTTAGATTTACAAGGCGGTAGTAATACTAAGCTGGTATTGTATTCCGGAATTGCAACAACCGCTAATTTAACGGTTAATGGAACCATCAGAACCGGATTTTTGGTGATCAATAATATTAACGCAGAAGCTGGCGGCGTTTCGGGAACCAATACTGCGGCCGGCATTACTTTTAATAGCGGATCGGTTTATGAAATAGGGAAAAGTGCCGGTACTATTAGCATTCCTCCGGCAACTTGGGACGCCAATGCAAAATTATTAATTACAGGCGCCCAATCGGCAAGTGGCTTGTCATTGTCTTACAGTGGCGCTACTGCGCATGAACTGGGTACGGTTGAATGGAATTGTACCAACCAAGGTGGCATTGGTAGTTTAGGATTTAGCTCTTTTCCTTATGTTTCAACCATTAAAGGCGATTTTATTATTGGGAATGCTAATGGTAAAATAGTTAGATTATCATCCTCTTCAAGTACTTCCTATACGGTTACATTTAAAGGTGATTTTAATGTGGTTAATGCCAATACCCTATTAGAAATGTTTAGTAGTACTGCTTCATTAGGTGCAGGTATTGGTACCTGGATTTTTCAAAAAAATGTAAATATTGCTTCAGGGTTAAATACCGGAAATACCAGTTCTACCGCACATCAATTAAAATTTGAAGGAACGGCCTCGGGCCTTGGTGGAACCGGTGCACAATTACTTTCTATTGGCGCATTGCAACCCGCCGGTGCATTTAATTTAACGGTGAATAACGGGGGCAATGATGTAAGCTTAAAATCAAATGTGGGTATGCTCAAAAATATCAATCTTACAAATGGTAAAGTGTACTTGGGTAACTATAATTTGGTTGCAGGCGGAAATGCCGGCACTGTTACGCGCGGCAATGCCAATTCATGGATTGTAACGAGTGGAACCGGTGCATTAACTATCGCAATTCCTGCTGCCGCAGGAAGAATATTCCCCATTGGGATATCCACCACCAGTAATGATATGGCAGCAGTTACACCGACTAATGCTGATACTTTTTCAATTCGTGTAAAAAGTACTTTTACCAATCCGGTTGCAGATGCTACAAAAGTGTATAATCGCGAATGGTTGGTGAGTTCAAATAGCACACAAGCAACGCTGGAATTATATCCTGATCCGGTTGCGGCAACTGCGCCAATTGGAACAGGAACGGATGTAGTAGGGCATTATGCCGGAGGAGCATGGACAGAAACCACCAGCATTGGCGCTGGAGATAATTTACTAGCCGGCTATACGGCAAATTTTAATAGTTTTTCTCCCTTTGCAGTTGGGGTTGCCGGCGGTTTTGTTTCTTCTACTACGGTTACTTATACTTTTAACGGAAATGGTAATTGGTCTGATCCAACAAATTGGTTTAACAATCAGGTGCCACCGGCTTCACTCAATCCGGGAAGTGCAATTATAATTGACCCTGTGGTTGGCGGTAAATGTTTCTTGGATATTAGTTATACTGTTTCACCGGGCGCTTCACTTACGGTTGCTGCGGGTAAAGTAATGG
>JBJOQA010000086.1:0-2643 GCA_046050225.1 Bacteroidota bacterium
TGATCTAAAGCCAAATAAGCGGGGTCCTGCGATGATTCAACTGAAGGAAAAGTAAAAGCATATTTTCCATCCTCCCCTTTTGCGTCTCTAAACTGCTGCATATGCTTTAAAAAGGCCTGCATTTCCTTTCTATCTGCAGGAGATAAGCTAAAATCCGGTATAATTCCTTCTTGCCATTGTCCCTTAATATAAAGCCTTTCTTGTGGCGCAAAACACAAATACAGTTCATTTAAAATTGGAAGATGATTGGCATCATAGCCGGTTATTACTGCGCAAGATTCTAAAAATTCGAGATACGCTTTTAAATCATTATTAGGAATGGGCACATAATGCGCACCTCGCGGATATGCCCCAACTTCATTCTTGCCGGAAATACTATTACCGCCGGTTTGCCCCGCCATTTCAAGTAGGGTAAAAGCTTCCAGCCCTTGCTGCTTCAAATAACGTGCAGCCGACAAAGCACTAACACCTCCGCCAACAATAACATAATCCTGATGAACAATGTTTGCAGGTTGTTGCTGTTGTTTTAAATTTTTTAACCGATGGCCAACTTTTGCATTTGCACCGGCAATTGAACCCGGAGGATAATGTACTTTGCCCGAATTGCAATGTGAAAAAACAAATGCGCCACCCAACAAAGCGGCCGATTGTTTTAAAAATTTTCTACGTTGCAGCATAAGGCTAAATTACAAGTTGAGGTAATCATTCCACTCCGATTCAAAATAATGCACCAACTCTTGATTGTTTAATTTATTCACTTTAGGCGCAAATGCTACTTTCATGTCATTTGGAAATATCAACATTTGATGCATCACCTCTTGATTCAAAAACTTTAAACCGGGCACAAATTTTTCAGGCACAGCTGTTAATGCTTGCTTACAAAATAAGGTATAACCCCATTCTCCAAATGATGGCACATAATTATGGTAAGGAAGGGTAAATAATCCTACTGAACGGATAGTTTCGTTGATACACCAAAAGCTTTTAGGCGCAACAAATGGCGATGTTGATTGCACTACCCCAATACCACCCGGCGCTAATGCTTGTTGCAACAATTTATAAAAAGTATTGGAATACAATTTACCAATTGAATAATTAGAAGGATCAGGAAAATCAACAATAATAACGTCGTATTGTACACGATTTCCTTGTAGCCATCTAAATGCATCCGCGTTATCTACTTTAATCCGCTTGTCTAATAAAGATTGCTTGTTAAGCTGCATCAAAATTTCGTTAGACGAAAAAATCTTTGTCATGGCAGCATCTAAATCTACTAACTGCACTTTATTTACAGAGGGATATTTTAAAATTTCTCTAACGGCCAAACCATCCCCTCCTCCTAAAACCAAAACTGATTTGGGCTTTGGTATACTAGCCATTGCAGGATGCACCAATGCTTCATGATAACGATACTCATCGTAGGAAGAAAACTGCAAATTCCCATTCAAAAACAAACGCAACTCTTTCTTGTTGCGCGTAACTACGATGCGCTGATAAGGAGATGAATGCGAATAGATAACATGATCATTAAACTGCAGCGTTTCACTAAAATTCATGATTTGGTTGGCAAAAACAAAGGCCACTAATTGGGCGATGATTACCATCATGGCAATCCATTTTAAATGATGCGCTCTTCTAATTTCTTTTTCAAACTTATAGCATAGCAACAATCCAACGAGTGCATTTAAAATACCAAAGAACAGTGAAGTACGTATAAGGCCTAAATAAGGAACTAAGATAAGTGGAAAAATAACAGAAGCTAGTAAGGCACCGATATAATCAAAGGTAAATACCTGTGAAACCAAATCTTTAAAAGCCACTTTATCCTTTAAAATGCGCATCAACAGGGGAATTTCTAACCCTACTAAAATACCGGTCAACAACACAAGTAAATAAAGTACAATTCTAAAAGAAGCCACCATCGGAAATAAAACGAAAAGCAAGGCCGCACTAAATCCACCCACCAATGCAACCATAAATTCGATTCGAATAAACCAGGTTAGTAAGTATTGATTTAGAAATTTTGACAAGTAAGAACCAATACCCATAGCAAATAAGTACACGCCGATTATGGTAGAAAATTGCATAACCGAATCGCCGAGTAAATAGCTCGCCAAAGTACCGGCTACCAACTCATAGATTAATCCACAGGTGGCAATTACAAAAACTGCCAATAAGAGCAAAATGGGCATAGTTGATGATTAATGTATGGCAGATGCAATAATAATGGCCATTGCCAACATAAAACAACCTGCTACTATTGCCAAAGCAACATTTTTCTTTTCAACAATTTCTTTCCAAAGATGATGCCGAGGGGTAGCTTTTTCAACAATAACAAAAACCGAAACAAGAATGAATATTCCTAAAACGGCATATAAAACTGAATTAAGCAGATATTGTGTTTGCATATTCAAAATTTGATTTTGATTTATTATTTATGATAGCCCGGCCCACTGCGACCCCAAGCTTGTGGTGTTTCATTTCCTCCCCATATGCGCGACCCGGTCATGTTCGAATAACATAACCATGCCAGCAGGCAAGCTGCATAAATGCCAAATGCGATTAAATGCCTTCTCGTCCAGCGATCTAATTTATTCATCCGTTTCTGTTTTATAAGGACTATTATCGTTGTCAAACCATCTC
>JBJOQA010000087.1:0-2563 GCA_046050225.1 Bacteroidota bacterium
GCCTCGCTGCATGTCCGGCCTTGCCGATAGCCACCGCATCAACTACCATTAATCCTCTTTCGGCAACAGCCATTTGCATTAAGGTGGGCTCACCCACTATCGCAAAACAATTTTCTTTTGCGGCAGATTGCTTAAAATGTTGATGGGTAATCTGCAGAAAAGTTTCATCCGCTAAGGCTAATTCTACTCCGCCTGTTCCGCTTATTTCTTCTTCGGCGCTAGCCAATAAAACAATATTGTAGGGTAAATTTTCTTTGGAATAAAAGTGTACAAAACAAGCCATTAAAGACACCAAACAACCGCCGGCATCATTGCTACCCAATCCATATATTTTACCCTCTTTAATCAGCGGTTGAAAAGGATCCAAGGTATAACCGCCATTGGGCTTCACGGTATCATGATGCGAATTAAGCAAAATACTGGGCTTCGCAGCATCAAAATGTTGATTGATCGCATACACATTGTTTCCAACTCTTTTGGTTTGGATATGATTTTGTTGCAACCATTGTTCGATCAATATTGCAGTAGCCGCTTCTTGTTTAGAAAAGGAAGGCGTGGCAATTAATTGCTGCAACAATTGCAATGCTTGCGGATATAAAGTATCTATACTCATGCAGCAATTAAGGTTCCTTTGGTTTGTTGGCCGGTATTGGCGATTACATCATTGGCATGACCAATTAATACTTCATGTACGCCACTGTTTATCGCGGCAAAAGCGTTTTCTAACTTTGGTAGGATACCATCAGCTATTCTATTTTCGGCTAACAATTGTTGGTATACAGCAGGACTGATAAGTCTTACAACAGATTCTTCATCATTCACATCTAACAAAACGCCTTTCTTTTCAAAACAATAAATCAGACGTACCTGCCATTGTTCGGATAAGGCTATGGCTATCGCAGAAGCAATGGTATCCGCATTTGTATTTAAAATGGAGCCTTCCAAATCGTGCGTAAGCGGCGCTAATATTGGAACAATTTGTAATTGCAAAAATTGGTTGAGTAGTGAACTATTTATTTTTTCAGATTGAACATCCCCCACAAAACCATAATCAATCGTTTTTACCGGCCGCTTAGCAGCGGGAATAATATTACCATCCGCTCCGGTTAACCCTATGGCGTTGCAGTTGAGCGCTTGCAAACCTGCTACTAATTGCTTATTCACCAAACCCCCATAAACCATGGTTACCAAATCTAAAGTTGCCTTATCGGTAATGCGTCTTCCCTGATGATAATTAGCCGCAATGCCTAAATGATTGCCCAAGGTGGTGGCAATTTTACCGCCGCCATGTACCAATATTTTTGCACCGGGTACTTGGGCAAAATCTTTTAAAAATTGATCTAATTGAGTAGCATCATCCAATACATTGCCACCCACTTTTATCACATTTAAAATAGGCTTGCTCATGATTGTAATATTTGAGTTAAAACAGCCTGCGCTGCCCAAACACGATTGGCAGCTTGTTGAGTAACAATGCTATGTTCGCTATCTAATACTTCATCACTTAATTCTACATTTCTTCTTACCGGCAGGCAGTGCATTACTTTGGCTTGGTTGGTAATTTGTAGCTTATCTAAAGTAAGCATCCAAGCCGGATCATTGCTATAAATTTTACCATAGTCGTGGTAGGTACTCCAATTTTTTACATATACAAAATCGGCACCTGCTAAAGCAGCATTTTGATCATGAGTAATGGTAGCGCCTTTTGTAAATTGTTCATCCAACTCATAATCTTCGGGATGCGCAATCACAAAATCGGCCTTGCCCCAAGCATTAACCCATTGCGCAAATGAATTGGAAACACATTGCGGCAAGGGTTTAATATGCGGTGCCCAAGTTAGCACCACTTTGGGCTTGCGCCCGATAATGGGCTGTTTTTGTAAACATTCAGTAATTGTAACAATGTCGGTTAATGATTGCAAGGGATGCAACGTGCCGCTTTCTAAACTTACAATAGGAATACCTGCATATTGAATAAAAGAATGCATCACCATTTCACTATAATCGTCTTCCTTGTTTTTTAAAGATGGAAAAGAACGAATACAAAGAATATCAAAATAACTTCCTAAAATTGGAGCGGCATCTTTCACATGCTCTACCGTATTGCCACTCATGATGGCACCTTCTTCAAACTCTAATGCCCAACCTTCTTTATCTACATTAAACACCACCGCTTCCATTCCTAATTGCTGTGCGGCCACAACCGTACTTAATCGCGTACGTAAACTCGGATTCATAAATAACAATCCAATCCTTTTATTTTTTCCCAAATGTTGATGGGCTAAAGGATTTTGTTTACTGGCAATGGCCAATTGTACGAGTTGCTCAACATCCGGCACATCTTTAACGGAAATAAAATGCTGCATTAGCTTAATTCTTGTTTTAATGCTTGAAGAAAAATATCGGCTTCGCGATTAGTAATATTTAATGCCGGCAAAAGTCGAATCACATTTGGTTTGGCTTCACCGGTAAAAATATGATGCTTAAATAATAGGTTCTTTTTAACTTCTTTATGGGATTCCGGTAACTCAATCCCAATCATTAAACCCCTACCACGAACCTC